>JAFGPR010000206.1 GCA_016936095.1 Ignavibacteriales bacterium
ATTAAGTATTTTATTAATTCTGCACAAAATGGAAGCGGGGATATTTATTTTGTAGACGAAAAAGTCATTGAACAGATGAGAAATAAATAATTTAATTGTAAGTAAAAAAATGAAAATTTACTTAGTATTTTTTCAACTTGTACTTGGTTGCAGTTTGTTATTTGCTCAATCACCATATCTGTCAGTTTATGTATCTATGAATGATAGTTCAGATTATACAATAATTCATTACAGTCCTCTTTGCGATGGTTGCATTTCTATAGGTAGTAATGAGTTTTATAACTCAAATCAATACAAATTGGAAGATGACTACTTCCAGTTCGTTATCATAAATGAAAATGACGATAGAATGATTATTAATTTTAATACAATTCCGGAATATTTGGTTACATATATCTATATCAGAGATGTTCCTTTCCTCCCTGGAAATATTAATATAACTGATTATTTGGAATACTATCCGAATGAGGATTCAATAATGTTTATTAAGATAGCAAATAGTCTCTGGGGTGAAGATTGCGGATGTGATTGATATAATATTTTGGTCTTGATTATTTTCCGCTATAAACCAAAACACCAATAACTATTCCTATTATTGCAGTTAGAAAAAAGAAACCTGTGTGAATTGCAGTCCTACGAGAATTATCGTTTATATCTTCCATCATTAATCTTTCGTCAGGCATCATTACTATCTCATAGGATTTTATTTCAGATTTTAAGTAATCTTTCAAAACACCATCAATAGCAATTGAAAGGATTGAATCGTTCTCATCTAATAATTTACCAGTTACTTTTAATGAGTCTGAAACAGTTACAATTGCATGTTGAACAAAATTTTTCTTTTGCAATGAAGAATGTGAATAACAACCAGATAATGATAAAATTAAAATAAGAAATATTATTTTTCCCAGAAATAAATTATAAATAATTATAAAAATAATTTTTCGAATTAAAAATATAAAAGAGGATTTTGTATATTAAAATATAAAAAATAATTTTGTTCAATAAATTAATTGGAGCTAAAATGAACAGACTAAGTATTATTTTATTGGTTTTTTTATTAAGTATATCTATAAATGCTCAAAAACAAAAACCAACATTGGAACAAATGGATTCAACAAAATATTATATTGATTTGAATGGTAATGGACTGATAGATGATGGAGAACGGATATTTGCAAGAATAGAAATAGAAGATCTTGGATTTGATAAATTTAACAGTTTTTCAAAAAAAACCTACTATTTAAATTTTATATTAATTAACAATGGCGATTTAGATATCTCAAATGCAACGGTCACAATCGAATGGTTAAATTCCGATAATAGTAAATTATTATATTCTCAAAACGAAGATATAGTAAAAATAACTGATCAGCCATTAAAATCTCAGGAAAAGAAAACTAAACTTGTTGAGTTCCCCACCTATATTGAAGGATTTTCTGATGACATTGTTAGAGTTAATGCTTACCTCACTGTTAACGGATATAAAAACAAATTATTCGAAAATTTTATAATGTTAAAAAAGGAATATATTACTTTAATAACAAATTACATTAAGCTAGACATTTTGCGAAAAGGCGTTGGCGAGGAGATAAGTTCGAATAAGGAAACTATCTTAGTAGGTAGAATGGATTATCAATTAATGAATATTTCTCGAAAGTTAATTGAAACACCAATAATTATTAGAACTGTTTGGAAAAATGCTGACTCAGGAGAATTATTCAATACCACAGAAGATTACGTTTTAACTTTTTCGGACACGTTAGAAGCAGGTGCAATAAGAACCGGAACTTTATCAACGGGCAAAGGTTTTACAAAAGTAACAAAATTTCCTTTTAATCTGCAAGCTGATATTTATATATTAGATGGCGAGGAGGAATTTTTATTATACAATGATATTAAAATTAATTATAAGAAAGAATAATTCCATTAGTTTATCTATAATTTAAATAATTATATAAATTTAATAAGCAGAAAATTTTAATGTTTCTTGGATGAACAAATAAGCATATACAAATTATTTCTTGTTTATCTTTTAATAATATTCAACCATTTTTTTGTAGATTTTCATTCACATATAGAAGAATATTTGAAAATTTATTTTGTCTACATTTGCAAATTTAACTTGTTATAAATTAACAGGTTAAAGCTATTATATAAAGTCATCATTTAAATATACTTGCTTAATAAAATAAATTTAATTAAATTAGAATAAAAATTTTTGAAAAATGATAAGTAAAGAATTACTCGATATAATTTGTTGTCCAGAAACAAAGGCGGATCTTGTTCTCGAAGGAGTGCATTTAATCTCAACAGATCCAAAGACACGAAGAAGATACAGAATAGAAGATGATATTCCAGTACTTTTAATTGATGAATCAGAACAGATGGAATATGATGAATGGAAAAAGATTATGCAAAAACATGGACGGGCACTTTAGTGGAAAGTAGCAAGTGGTTTGTAGTAACATAAGAAAAATATCTTTACTGAATACTAACTCTTGTCTACTGACTAATGTTTAATTATGAATATAAGAGAAAAAATATTACTAATTATATTATTCCTCTTTGTTGTTGCAAATATCAACATCGCACAACCGGAGAAGAACCTGCAAAATAAATTCATGCTTGCTCAAAGTTATGAACAATCTGGTCAAATTGAAAAAGCGAAGAGTATTTATGAAGAAATTTATAATATCGAACCTACTAACATTCAATATGTTTATGCTTTAAACGGAGTTTACGTCAAACTTAAGGAATATGAATCATCAGTTAAATTATTAGAAAAATATATCGTGCATTCCCCCATGGAAATTGAAGCCTATGGTTTTTTGGGTAGTACTTATTATTTAATGGACGATACAGAAAAAGCATTTTCGACTTGGGATAAAGGTACACAACTCAATTCAAATTCTATTGTCGGTTACCGAGTGATTGTTAATTACATTTTAGAGAACCGTTTATTTGACAAAGCAATAGAAATCCTGAATAAAGGAGCAAAAGTATCAAATGATCCGACAATTTTTTCTTTTGACCTTGCGCGTTTATATTCCATGACAATGAATTTTTCTGCTGCTGCCGAAGAGTATTGTAAAATTTTATCACATCGGCCCGAGCAGATAGAAGCAGTTAAAAGAGAAATTATTAAGTACTTAACAAAAACAGATGCTATTGAACAAACTATAAAACAAGTAGAAGAATATTCCGAAGACAAGCCTGTTTTTTTAGAATTTTTAAGTTACATTTATATCCAAGCAGAATATTTCGATAAAGCATTTGAAATAATTAAAGAAATTGAGAACAATACAACAAAAAATGGTTCACGAATTTACAATTTTGCTGAGGAAATGTACAGGCAAAACTATTTTGAGATGGCTTCTATTTCTTATGAATATTTGATAAATAATTATCCCAATTCAACTTTCTACGCAGCAGCAAAAATTGGTTATGCAAAAACTTATGAAGCTACACTGGACCAAAAATATTCTAACGATGATTTTTGGAAACCATATTTTTTGCAACAACCAATTTTAACTGATGAATATTCTAAAATAATTAATATCTACAATGAAATTATAGAAAGACAACTTGTATCCGAACCAATAATAGAAGCAAAATATAGAATCGGAATAATTAATTATGAAAAATATAACAATTATCAAGAAGCATCAGAAAAATTCAAGGATATAATTACAACATTGCCTTCGTCAAATTTTGCTCTCTTATCTTATAGTAAATTAGCTGAAATATTAATTTTAAATAATGAACTTGATACGGCATTTTCATATTACGGAAAAATTGTCAAATCAAATACTAATCAGGCGGATTTAAAAAATTCCTCACTATTCTATCAAGCAAAAATTAAATTTTGGCAAGGTGAGTTCAAACAGTCATTAGAATTATTAAAAAATATTACAAAAAATCTTTCTGATGATTATGCAAATAACGCAATTGAATTATCAATACTGATAAACACTGTTAAGGGTGATTCATTGAATCTTGCAGAATATTCAAAGGCTGACCTGCTGGCTGAACAAAATAAATTTCAGGAAGCTGTGGAAAAATTCCGAGTGCTTTCAATAAATTCGAAATTATTTTTGATCAATACTTTATCAAAATATAAATATGCCGAGATGTGCATTGCACTTTCAAATTACCCTGCAGCAATTCAATCACTCGAAGATATTGTGAATAATGAATCATTCAACATATTAAATGACAAGGCATTGTACCTGTTGGCAAATACTTATTTTTACGGCATCAAAGATAATGATAAAGCATTTACAACATGTAAGAAAATTTTGGAATTTTATCCCAACTCACTATACGTTGAGAAAACAAGAAGTTTAATAACAATAATACAAAATAAAGGTGAAAATATATGACGACACCCAAGAAACCACAATCTGCTGTCTGCTCCTTTTGCGGAAGGAAAGCAAGCGAAGTGAAAAACATGATCGCAGGCCCCGATGTTTATATCTGTGACGAATGCGTTAGAATAAGTATGGATATTGTCAAAAAAAATTCGGTTACTTCTTTCTATAAGGATAAAGATAGCCAACTGATGACACCTGATGTAATTAAAGCAACTCTTGATGAACATGTCATCGGTCAGGAGAAAGCAAAGAAAATAATTTCTGTTGCAGTCTATAATCATTATAAAAGGATTTACTCTTCAAGTACTTTATTCGACGAAGAAGAAGTTGAAATCGAAAAAAGTAATATCTTGTTGATCGGACCGACGGGAGTCGGAAAAACTTTAATAGCACAAACTTTGGCAAAAATACTTGATGTTCCTTTTGCGATTGCAGATGCTACCACTTTGACAGAAGCAGGTTATGTTGGTGATGATGTCGAAACAGTTTTGGTAAGATTATTACAAGCAGCAAATTATGACTTAGAAAAGGCAGAGAGAGGAATTATCTATATTGACGAATTGGATAAAATAGCCCGTAAGAGTGAAAGTGCTTCAATTACACGCGATGTATCAGGCGAGGGTGTTCAACAAGCACTGCTTAAGATTCTTGAGGGAACTGTTGCAGGTGTTCCACCGAAAGGCGGAAGAAAACATCCCGAGCAGAATCTTGTAATGATAAACACAAAAAACATTTTATTCATTTGCGGCGGAGCATTTGATGGAATTGACCCGATTATAGCAAAAAGAATAAATACAAACCAAATGGGTTTCGGTACTTACCTTGGTGATAAGAAGAATTTTGAGAAGGATGAATTAATTAAAATAACTCAACCAGAAGATTTAATACATTTTGGTTTAATTCCTGAATTAGTCGGAAGAATTCCGATTGTTGCACCTCTTGAGTCATTAAGTTCAGAAGCCTTGAAAGATATTTTGAATAAACCTAAAAATGCAATAATGAAGCAATACAGAAAATTGTTCAGAATGGAAGGTGTAGAACTTGAATTTGACCAGATGGCGATTGATGAAATAGTACAAATTGCAATGCAAAGGAAAACAGGAGCAAGAGCATTACGTTCAATTGTTGAAAATATTTTACTTGATGTTATGTTCGAATTACCTAATAAACAAAATGTTGAGAAATGTTTAATTACGAAAGATACTGTACTTAATAATAGTGAACCGATTTATATTGAAGCAGACAGAAAATCTGCATAATAATTTTCGATATATATTTAAAAAACAAATTTTGATAAAATATTTTTGCTACGAAGTAAAAATAATTTATATTTACAGCTCAAATTTTAGTTCTTTCGTAAAATTGCTGGTGTAGCTCAGTTGGTAGAGCAGCTGATTTGTAATCAGCCGGTCGGGGGTTCAAATCCCTTCACCAGCTCTTTCGAGATAAAAATCCAATTTCAATCAGAGATTGGATTTTTTATTTTAAATATTTCGATTTGCTTTACATAAATAAAAATAAGAATTAAAATAGAAATTTAATAAATTTGGAATAGGGATTTCTAATATTAACTATATTGATTTTCTCAATAATTAAAAATAAACTTAATTTTATATGTTAGATTATAAAGAAAAAGGATTTTTTGCGCAAGTTCCTGGAATGATGGAAGAAATATGCGAACAGGAATTAATTGAAATCGGTGCAATCAATACAAAAACAACTTATAGAGGTATCTATTTCCAAGCAGACAAGAAAACTCTCTACAAAATAAATTATACATCACGAATGATTTCTCGGGTTCTTGCTCCTTTATTTAGTTTTCACTGCAGCACTTCACAAAATATTATTAAATTCGCAAGAAAAGTCAAATGGGAAGATGTATGTTCGCTTAATAAAACTTTTGCTATAAGCTCCTCTTTAAACAACAGTACAATAACAAACTCACTTTATGCGGCACAAAGTTTAAAAGACGGTATTGCTGATTATTTTAGAGCCAAGTATGGTCGACGTCCAAATGTGGATACTGTAAATCCGGATGCTAGATTTTTTTTGCACATTGAAAAAAACAAAGCAGTTGTAAGCTTAGATACTTCAGGTGAGTCTTTACACAAAAGAGGTTATAGATTGCTCTCTGGTGCAGCACCAATGCAAGAAACTTTAGCAGCAGCAATTATTCGTTTGAGCGGTTGGAATGGACAAAACACTTTGTTAGATCCAATGTGTGGTTCGGGTACATTTCTTTGTGAAGCATTGATGTATTATTGCAGAATACCTGCTCAAAACCTCCGTAAAAAATTTGGTTTTTTCAATTTGCCCGATTTTGACCGACTTACTTGGAAAAAGGTTAAATCAGAGTGCGATGAAAAAATCAGATCTCTTCCTAGAGGTATCCTTCGTGGTAGTGACAAATCACAAAAGACTCTTGAAATTGCGAAAGATAATCTCTCTCGTTTACCTTATTCAGATGCGGTTGATCTCTCTTGTAATCCTTTTCAGCATATAAAAAGTTTTGAGAATGGAACAATAATTGTCAATCCACCCTATGGAATACGGCTTGGTGAGATAGAACAAGTAAAAGCC
>JAFGPR010000207.1 GCA_016936095.1 Ignavibacteriales bacterium
ATATTATTTAATTCAATCTCGGAAAAAGATGAGTCTGCAAAGAAATAGATTAGTGGCTCGTCCAATAATGCACGCCAGTTACCCCACGAGTGTCCTTCGTTTACTTCAATGTATAAGTATTCATAATCTTTTTCGTGAAAAGTTGATTCCATATATCGAGCAGCTTCTTCAGTATCATTTATTACACCTGTACTCATAAAAAATTTACAAGGTAAATCCTCTGATAAATTATACAACGAAAAAATATCAGGTGTATAATTGAATGCAGGTGAATGGATTCCAATCAAATGGAACACATCATATCTGGTTGCTCCAAAATACGCAGAGTTTATTCCACCAAGTGATGTACCTAATATTGCTCTGTTATCAGCTGAAGTATCAGTTCGATATATTGAATCAATGCAAGGAACAAGTTCATCAGCAACAAAATTAGCGAAACTTTCGTTCATCGTATATTCAGTTTCTCTTCTATTGTTATTTGAATTATATGGATCACGCGGATCTATGAAAACTGCAATTATTGGCTGAATTTTTTTGTCTGCGATTAGGTTATCCAATACAATTATCATACTGCCAAGCAAGTCGTTGGAATATTCGTGCCCATCGGTTACATAAATAACCGGCAGATTATAAAGAGAATCATATTGGTAAGGTGTATAAACTTTGTAGTTTACATCGTAATTCAAATTTGAACTGGCTATTAGAATATTATTTGACAGTGTTCCTCTTGGTTTTGCGGGATCGCGAATTGTCTCAATTGGGTATATCCATTCAGGCATTCGCAATTCAGAATTTGGTCCAAATCCGCTATATTGCTTATATGGATTTGAAGGATTAAGTATCCAATCACTTGTGTTTTTAACAATTTTATAATCCAATCTTGCATCTGTCGGGAAAGATTTGATAAGTCGCCAAACTGAGGTTGAACCGATTTTACTTCCTGTCCATCCGGTTGAATTTGGATCCCAACCATTAAAATCACCAGCCCATTGAATTGGCAATCCACTTCCTTTGAATAAAAACACAACTGTATCACCAATGACAAAAGGAATTTGTTTATGAGAAATAAGATTACTCCAGAATAAATTTATAACGCTATCACGTTTATTTACATTACTTATGTTACAAAGAGAATCCAAATATTTGTTAAAATCAGCAACAGAAGAAAAAAGCGAATCGCGATGTGGGTCAGAATATAAATCGTTTTTAAGTCCGTAGTTAAAAGAATTAAAAAAGATGGTAATAATAAAAAGGGATAATAATTTCTTCATTTTTGCTCCCAAAATTGAAAAACTAATAATAACATATGTAAAATATTATCTTATTTTTAAATAAAAAATTTCGTGTTGTTACAATATTTTGTAAATTTGAAATTATTGATTGTATTTTTATCTTATATAAGTTAATTTAAACTAATTAAAAATAACATAAATGGAGATATAAAATGAGTTTTAAGGAGATAGTACCTGCAGTAAGAACTGAAAATATTACTTATGCAGTTAGGGATATTGTTGTTCTTGCAAATCAAGTAGCAATGACCGGCAAGGAAATGCTTTATCTTAATATTGGTGATCCGAATCAATTTGATTTTGCACCACCAAGAGCAATGGTTGAAGCAACATACAAGGCAATGCTTGATAATAAAAATAGTTATTCACCCTCGTCAGGGATAAAATCTGCGATTGATGCAATTGCACGTGAAGCCGATAGAAAAGGAATAAAAAACATTCAAGATATTTTTGTAACAACAGGTGCAAGCGAGGCGATTGAAATCTGCTTGACAGCATTAGTAAATGATGATGAAAATGTATTGACCCCAACTCCAGGTTACCCGCTTTATACGGCAGTTTCGGCTAAATTAAGAGCAATTGAAAATCCATATTACTTAGATGAATCAAACGGATGGCAACCGGATATTGAAGATATAAAAAAGAAAGTTAACAAAAAAACAAAAGCAATTATTTTAATAAATCCTAATAATCCAACTGGTTCAAATTTTGATGCTAACACTCTTAAAGAGATTATTAAAATTGCAGAAGAAAATGAATTAGTAATTTTTGCTGATGAGATTTACGATAAATTGCTTTTTGATAATAAAAAACATGTTTCAATTGCATCGCTCAATCACCAAACGCCTATAATTACATTCGGTGGATTGTCAAAGAATTACATGGTGCCTGGCTTTAGGATCGGATGGGGAATTGTAAGTGGAGATAGAAATATACTAAACGAATTTATCGAAGCAATAAATAAAATATTAAGAGCAAGATTATGTGCAAATCACCCAGAACAATACAGTATTCCTGTTGCATTAGATAGTGATAATAGTCATTTAATTCCTGCAATGGAAAAATTAACACGCAGGCGAGACATGACTTATGAAATGTTGAACTCAATAGATGGAATAAGTTGTGTTAAACCCGAAGGAGCATTTTACGCCTTTCCAAAATTGGAAATAAAAAATGAGGATAGTCATTTTGTTGCAGAATTAATAAAAGAAACGGGAGTCGTCGTTGTTCCTGGTTCAGGATTTGGACAAGTACCAGGCACAAGACATTTTAGGGTAGTGTTTTTACCACCGGAAAATATTCTTGAAAAAGCATATAAAAATATTTCAGAATTTTTCAAAAAATATTGCGACAAATACGAAAAATGATTAATTTTGAGTAGTTGATTTTTCATATCACCTCCCATAAGGAAAAACGGTAAACTTCGGTTTACCGTTTTTTCATTTAAACGTAATTTATAAAAATATTATTATTTTAATAATAAAAAATATCAACTTCTTAATGAAGAATTGAAATTGAAAATACATCGTATTTCAGATGCTTTAATAAAAAAAAATATTATTTAATTGGGAAACCAACACCAGCCATTATTTGAATTGCATTTGTCTTTAGTTCGTATGTTGATGGCATATTTTCATTTAAGTCAGTTAATCCAAGATTATATCTTCCGTAAAGAGTAATAATAGCACTTCTTAAATTAATATCAACACCTGAACTAAAGACAATTCCAAAATCCTATGATTCAATCCATTCATCAATATCTGTATCTGTTGATAAACCACTCACTTCTTCATGCACTTGGGTGTTTAAAGCGAAACTTACCGTGGGTCCCACAAAAATATTGGGAGTAACGTTCCCTTTCAATGGAATATTGTATTTCAATAAAACAGGTATTTCAAAGAAATCAAGTTTCCAAGTATAGTTGATACCACCCCCAAGGTATGTCATACCTTTCATGGAATATGTAAATTCTGTCTGGGTACTAAAATCACCAAAGATAATTCCAACGTATGCACCCGCAACCACACCTGTTCTGGTACCAATATCAACAGATGGGGTAGGATCAATTGACATACTTGCCAAATTTAGTCCACCTTTAACACCAACAACAAATTTCTGTGCAAAAATACTTGTTGACAAGACTAATAAAAGTGCAAACATTTGGGCGAAAACATTTTTCATTTCTTCCTCCTTTTTGAGATGTCAATTACTTTAATTAAATTTTATTATTAAATATATTAAGAACGTTTTTTAAATTTATATTGTATTAATAATATAATTTCAATGATTGAAAATAAGAAAATAATTGAAATTTTGAACTAATCTAAAAATATTATTATATCTGTAAAAATTTTCAATAATTCTAAAATCATTGTTATATTATAATTATATAAAAAAAATATTTGGAATATTTATGTATAAAAAGTTTATTTTCTTATTTATTTCAATTTTAAAAACATGTATAATTATAATATTTATTTCCGGATGTGATAGCGATGATCCGATAAGTCCAACAAATCAATATAGAGGAAGATTAGTAAGCGTAAAGTTTATGGAATCATTTTCACCAGTACTGATAAGCCAAGCTCTTACTGAATATGACTTTGATTTAGCTGTCGTGCCGAAGTATCAAGTGGATATATATTCAATTACCTATGAAACCGTAGACGCTCATAATAATTACACAATAGCTTCGGGTGCGTTTTTTATGCCTAAAGGAGCGTTAAACTCACCAATATTAAGTGTTCAGCATGGTGCTACTGCCAAACGAAATGCTGTTGCTTCAGTAGATGCGCTTAACTCAATGGAAAGTATTGCAGTATGTTCCGAAGGATGGGTTGTCTGTGTACCCGATTATCTTGGTCTTGGTGTATCAACTATTTTACATCCATATCTGCATGCAAAATCCTCAGCAAATTGTGTTATTGATCTATTAAGAGCTTGTAAGGAATTTTGTAAGATTAATTTTATTAGTTTGAGTGGTAAATATTTTTTAGCGGGTTATTCTGAGGGGGGATATGTTACATTTGTTGCTCAAAAAGAAATTGAGCAAAAATATGGTTTGGAAATTCCACTCGTTGCTGTGGCACCTATGGCAGGTCCATACGACTTGGTAACATCATCAAAAGACTATTTCAGTCAGATAACTTATGATTATCCAGCATATTTGTGTTTTACGGTTTTATCATACAATTACATTTATTATTATAATAACCTTGATAGGATATTTAATATTCCATATAATACAACAGTTCCACAGCTTTTTGATGGTTCGAAAGACACCGATGAGATAAGTGCAATTCTTCCACATACAATAAGTAGTTTGTTTGATACCAATTTTGTTAAAAGTTTTTTAAATGGTTCTGAGACAGAACTTTTATCTGCGTTACAATCCAATACTTGGTTGGATTGGACTCCTAAAACTCCTTTGAAATTATATCATGGTAATGCTGATGTTACTGTTCCTTACAAAAATGCTATTACAGCATTTAATAGACTAAAATCAAATGGTGCAACAAATATTGAATTAGTTACTATTGAAGGGGGAACACATTATACGTCTGTTTTCCCGTGTCTTAATGCGGCTTATAGTTGGTTTAAAACATTAAAGTAAAAAAATATTAAAGATTGAAATAATAACCAATACATAATTGAATAGTTTGTAACTTTGTTTCAAATATCCTTAAACTCCAATTATTAATATCAGTTACACCGAAATTATATCTTGCATCAATAACAATTATACCTGAACCTAAATTTATATTTGTGCCTGCGCCAACTATTATTCCGAAATCAGTATTATTCGTATAATCTTTCATATCTGTTTCTTTTGTTGATTCTTCAGTTTCTGTAATTTCTTTTGAACTTATAAGGAAACTAATGGAAGCACCTGTAAAAATAAAAGGTATAATCGAACCCTCTATTGGAATATAATATTTTAGAGAAAGCGGTATTTCCAAATAATCAACCTTTGAGGTTATTTTTTCTTTAATAGGTGAATAAGATCCTAAAATTCTTTCGTATTCAATAATTGTACCTTTCATACTATATAAGATTTCGAATTGAACAGCTATATTTTCAAGGGAATACTCTATACCTATACCTACAACAGTTGCGATTCGATGTTCAATATCCAAACCAACTGGTTCTGGATTTAAAGTCGCAGTACCAAAGTTAAGACCTCCTTTCACTCTAATCTTTATTTGTGCGTTTAGATCTAGTAGAAATACAAAAACAAAAATACTTGCTAATATGAATTTAATTTTAACATCTTTCATAAACATGCTGCTTTACTGAACAGAAAAATTATTCCTATTCAAAATTAAGTAAAACGTGAAACATTATCCATTTAAATAAAAAAATTTAAAATAAAAAAGGCATCATATTGCAGATGCCTTTATATTAAATAAAATATGATTACTTGATTGGGAAACCAATTCCAACCATTATCTGGATTGCATTTGTTTTAATCTCCACAGCCTCACTTGAATTATTTATATCAGTCAACCCTAGATTGTATCTTCCATCAAGTGTTAGAATAAGACTACCGACATTAATACTTAAACCTGCTCCGAAAACTAATCCAAAATCAGTTGATTTAGTACTATCTGTATAATCGATCTCACTTGTTGAGCCTCCTGCTTCTGAGACGTTTTTACAACTTAGCAAAAAACCAATTGAGGGACCAACAAAAATTGATGGTGTAACTGCACCTGGTAATGGAATGTTATATTTTAATAATACTGGAATTTCAAAATAGTCAGCTTTAGTGGTATTATCAACAGTTACGCCCAAAATATCAAAAGAAGAAGTTGTCCCTTTCATTGAATACAATAGTTCTGGTTGGACAGTAAATGAACCGAAATTTAAACCAACAAAAGCACCTGCAACCATTGCAGTCCTGGTATTAAGTTCATATGGTGGTTCTGGATCGCTTGTTACATTTGCCAAATTTAATCCACCTTTAACACCGACAACAAATTTTTGTGCGAAAATGTTTGTTGACATAACTAATAAAACTGCCAACATTACTACGAGAGCTTTCTTCATTTTTTCCTCCATCTGATTTGTTAATAAAACTTAATTAAATTATTATTCATTACAAAAGTTAAATATACATGTACAAAAATAACAAAAAACCAGTAAAAACATAATGAAATATAGGAATTTCAAAATAAAAAAAGGGTATCAGAATATATTCTATTCGTAATACCCTAAAAATTAAGTTATCTATTATTAGATACCTACAAGAACGCCAGCATTTATATCAATGAAATTGGTAGAAGAACCTTCAGAAAAGATATTACTGAATTTAACACCAACATCAATTCCTAATGATGGACTGGTTTGATAAACAAATCCAAGACCTCCATTAACACCAAAATTGAATTCTGAATCATCGCCAGAATATGTAACCCCTAAAATTGTGTATTCGTAACTAACCATTGAATAATAACCACCTACACCTAATGCTAAATATGGTAAAAAAGATCCTTTACCGAATGAATACTTAAATGCTGCAAGAACAGGAATTGATGATGAAGTATAATTATCATAGTTTGTTGCAGACCAGGTTTGATATCCGGTATTAAGTCCAATTCCGATATTTGGATTTACATTGTAGTAAAAAGATAGTAAACCTCCGAAACCCATATCATAGGCATCACCGAAATCACCCATAGGAATAGCCAAGTTTCCTTGAATACCAATTGCCATTTTGCCTTGACCAAAGGTAAAACCGGCAAACATAAGAACGAATAAGATAACAAGGATCTTCTTCATTGTTTTCTCCAATTAATTTGTTAATAAAATTTAATTATTTTTTAATTACAAAAATAGGATAATTTACAATATTTTCATAATTATATGTAATTTAGATAAAAAATTATTTATTTGGATTTTAATAATTCAAATAAATTTTTTGCAATATCTGTATTATCAAGAACGCCTGTAAATCTCTCACTACCAGGTCCATAACTGAAAACTCCGACCATATTAGCAGAATGACTTTTTGTTGTATAACTCCAAATGTTAGTTTTTTCAGTTAGGCTGCCACCTGTAATTGACATACCACCAGTTTCATGGTCGGCAGTAACGATTACAAGAGTATTTTTATCTTCCCTGGCAAAGTCCAAAGC
>JAFGPR010000023.1 GCA_016936095.1 Ignavibacteriales bacterium
AATTCAACATACAGCAGAAACATTGAGTGGTGTGGTAATTAGTCAAACAGTAAATCCTGGTACACCAATTTTATACGGTGGCTCACCTGCGATATTTGACATTCGTTATGAGACAACTCCAATGGGAGCGATTGAAACGATGATGATTGACTGTGCCTATAACGAAATAGGAAAGTATTTCGGATTTCCGACACAAGCATATATTTCATTAAGTGATGCAAAAATGTTGGATGCTCAGGCGGGAGTAGAATCGAGTTTTGGTGCTGTCCTTGCTTCTTTATCAGGTATAAATAATATTTCAGGTCCGGGTATGTTGGATTTCGAGAGTTGTCAAAGTCTTGAGAAGTTAATCCTTGACAATGAGATATGTGGTATGACTTATCGTTTAGCAAAGGGAATTGAACCAAGAGAGGATTTTCCCTCACAAAGTATTTTCGAAGAATTATTGAACGATGGACATTTACTAATTGCTGAGCATACAAGAAAATACTTAAAAGACCAAATAATATTTCCGGGAAATATTGTTGATCGAGCTAATAGGTCTCGTTGGATTGAAGATGGTTCACTTACATTATTACAACGAGCTGTCAAAATCAAAAAAGAATTCTTAGGTAAATATAAATCTTATGATCTGGATGATGAAAAGCGTAAAGAATTAATAAAGATAATGAAAAAATCATCTGAGTTTTATGGTCAAAAATTGCCTTATGAAAATTATTAAATTAAATATAAAGGATTTTATTATTGAGAAAGGATTTAATATATTATTCTATCGTAAAAAGGCTTTGAAAAACTAGTCTTCTGTCATACTGAAGTATCTCATTTATATTGTAAATTGAGATATTTCACTATGTTTACCCTTGAACGAAGTGAAGGGCTCAATATGACAAATATGATTCTCGTATTATTTGATTAATTAAGATATTAATTTATTTAAGGACATAAAATGAAAATATTAACAGAGATATCAGAAGTTTTAATTAATGGTGATTCAGAAAAAACTTATGAACTAGTTGAGGAAGCAATTAAAGAAAAAAATGATGCATCTGATATTTTAGGAAATGGATTACTAGCAGGAATGAATGTAATAAGTGAAAGATTTAAGAATCATGAAATATTTTTACCCGATGTATTAATGTCCGCAAAATGTATGCATAAAGGTTTGGAATTACTTAAACCACTTTTTGTCGGGAGCATGATCCCAAGTAAGGGCAAGGTTGTAATTGGAACAGTTCAGGGAGATTTACATGATATCGGAAAAAATCTTGTTGGGATAATGCTCGAAAGCGCTGGCTATGAAATAATCGATCTCGGAAGAGATGTACCTCCGGAAAAATATGTTGAAGCAGCAATTGAAAATGGAGCCATTGCAATTGGACTTTCGGCGTTGTTAACTACTACAATGGTTAATATGCAAAAGGTAATAACTATATTAGAAGAAAAAGGTTACAAAGATAAGATAAAGGTAATAATAGGTGGTGCTCCTGTGTCACAAGAATTTGCAGATTTGATTAAAGCAGATGCTTATGCATATGATGCAAGCAGTAGTATTGATAAAATAAATGAATTAGTGAAAAATTAATTACCGTATAATTCTCTTTCTACACTTTCACAGAAAATATGTCCAATTGTGATATGACCCTCTTGAATTCGTTGGACATTTTTTGTTGGAACAATTATTGAGATATCAACCAAATCTTTTAATTTACCACCTGTGCCACCTAAAAGACCGATTGTCGAGATTTGTTTTAATTTTGCTACTTCTACGGCTTTAAGAATGTTAGGAGAATTACCTGATGTAGAGATTGCAATTAAAATGTCTCCTTTGTTGCCTAATCCTTCAACATTTCGTACCATTACGTTTTCAAATCCAATATCATTTCCACCAGCTGTAAGATTAGAACTATCGGTTGTTAATGCGAGTGCAGGTATAGCAGGACGATTTAAATCGTGGCTTAATCTAATCATAAATTCAGTTGCAAGGTGTTGACAGTCAGCAGCGCTTCCACCATTACCAATCAATAGGATTTTATTTCCAGTCTTTATTGTATTAACTAACTTATCGATTGATTTTGTTATTTGTATAACGCAAGTTTCTAAGATTTTTAATTTTATTTCTGAACTTTCTTTTAACGAATTTTCGATGAATAAATTTTTGTCAAACATATTTTTTTATTTTATTATTTAATGAATTGAATTATTCTTTTTCAATTGAATTATTTTTCCCTAAATTAAACCAATCAATTTTTCTAGTAATAAACATTATTAAACCTAAAAATAAAAATAATACAATACTTCCAAATAACAATGCATAATCTTGTAATTGTAGAATAATAAAAAGGAGACCATATAAAACTATTAGCAATCCTGAAATTATTAAAGTTGATAATTTATTTTTTAATATTGACAAGGTATACAAAGAAATTAGAATGATAATACTAAGACTTGAAATTAGATAACTTAAAGCAAAATCTGAATATTCTGAAATAGAAAGAAGGAGAGTATAAAACAAAACCATTGCAGCACCAATTAATAAATATTGAACAGGATGTAGAATTTTTTTACTAAATATCTCAATTAAAAGAAATGAACCAAATGTAAGAGCAATAAATAATAGAGAATATTTCACAGTGCGTGTTGTTTCCTGATAAGCATCAACTGGTAATAAAAAACATACACCGAAAGAAGAATTTGAGAGTTCATAATTAGTGTTTTTCCAAGATTGTGGATAGTTGCGACTTAAATATGATATTCGCCAATCAGCAGAAAAATTATTGGGAGTTATCTTTTTACTTGTGGGAAGAAAATTGCCTGTAAAACTTGGATTACCCCAATCGGATGATAATGATACTGTAGTCAATCTACCCAAAGGGGTAAAGAATAAATTTTCACTACCATTTATATTTAAAGTGAGTTGGCACAAATAATTATTTTTCTTTTCTGAAACAACAACCTTTGTGTTAACACCTGAAGAAATTGAATTATATTTTTCGACTCCAGGGTTTACAAAATAATCTTGTCCACTCCAATTAATTGGGCTAATCTCGACAATTCCTTTCATATCCGATAATCCAATTATTAATTTTGACGATTCCCAGATTATATCCTCATTTTTTATTTCTAAAGAATTAAAATCCATAGTTGAAAAATTTGCTTCAATATTTAATTTCGTATTATATAAAACTGATTCATATATACCTCTTTTCTTTTTTTCAGGTTTCACCTTACCTGTTATTTTTAATGTATCAGGAAGCAAATATAATTTTTCAATTTTTGTTTCGATTTTTTTGTCTATTGTAATTAATGTCTTGTAATTGAGAGTCAAAATAGGACCGATTATATTTTGTCGGGAGCCCCATTTATCAGTTATTTCATTTGAAACTTCAAATTGCCTTTCTTCTCTTTCGCTTATTAAAGAAATAATCATTTGGACTGGTATTTGTAATATTAAAGTGATTGCAAGAATAATAATGATTCTTGCGCCAATTGACTGTTTTATGTTGATTATTGACATGTTGCTGACTCCATAAATTTTATTGTCATTATACTTTAATAAATAAGTGAAGTTTCAAAGTGGATGGTTTTTTACACTAACAAAATAATAAAAAAAATAGTTAGGAATATTTTCTTTATTTCTTTTTGAAATGAATCGCGTCTGCAAATTCTTTAATTTTGTTCCAGTTATTATTTTCTTCGAAGAAGTTCCC
>JAFGPR010000208.1 GCA_016936095.1 Ignavibacteriales bacterium
ATTTTTGTGAACCGACAAGATCAGCATGTCCAGGGCGAGGTACTGTAATTATTTCAACCTTTTTATTATTTTTATCTGTTGACATTTTAGTCTGCCAGTTTTCCCAGTCTTTATTTTTAATAAAAACAGATATTGGCGAACCAAGTGTTTTACCATTTCTTACACCAGATATAATTTCACACTCATCAGTTTCAATTTTCATTCTTTCCCCTCTTCCATATCCTATCATCCTTCTTTTTAGATGAAAATCAAGATACTTCTTATCTATTTCAATGTTGGATGGAAAACCTTCAATAATTACTACTAATCCTTTTCCGTGAGATTCACCGGCTGTTAAAAATCTAATCATTATATTCTCAAATTTATTTATAATTATTGCAAATATAAAAAAAGGTATGCTTTTAGCATACCTAATTACTCTTGTTTTTATTCTTGTTATTTTTCATTTTTTAACAATTCATTAATTGAAGCTGCTGCCTTTCTACCCTCACCCATAGCAAGAATTACCGTAGCAGCACCAAGCACAATATCACCACCAGCATAAATCCTATCAATTGATGTTTTCTGATTTTCGTCCACAATAATATTTCCCCATTTATTTACTTTTAATTCAGGTGTAGTTTGACTAATAAGTGGATTGCTATTATTACCAATGGCAACAATTACTGTATCAACTTCCATAATAAATTCGCTGTTTGGGATTACAACTGGTCGACGACGTCCTGAATCATCCGGCTCACCCAATTCATATCTTAAACATTCCATTGCATTAACTTTCCCTTTTTCATCGCCGAAAATTCTCTTTGCATTTTGGAGAAAATGAAATTCGATTCCCTCTTCTTTAGCATGAGCAACTTCTTCCTTACGAGCAGGCATTTCAACTTCTGTCCTACGATAGACAACGTACACTTTCTCAGCACCTAATCTGACTGCCATTCGGGCAGAATCCATCGCGACATTACCACCACCGAGTACAGCCACCTTTTTAGATTTATATATTGGAGTATCTGCAACACCCCTTTCAAAAGCACGCATAAGATTTGCACGTGTTAGATACTCATTGGCGGAGAAGACTCCGACCAAACTTTCGCCTTCTATACCCATAAACATCGGTAGTCCTGCACCCGTGCCAACAAAAATCGCAGAGAATCCATCTTTATTTATCAAGTCTAGAAGCTGTCTAGTCCTACCTATAACATAGTTCTTCTCAATTTTAACACCCATCTTTTTTAGTGTGTCAATTTCTTGGTCAATAACATAATTTGGTAAACGAAATTCTGGAATGCCATATCTTGTAACTCCGCCTAATTTATGAAATGCCTCAAAAATCGTTACTTCGTGTCCTTCTCTTCTTACATCCGCGGCTACTACAAGTCCAGCCGGACCACTTCCAACTATCGCTACTTTTTTCCCTGTTCCTGGTTTTACTTCGGGTATACTAACTTTACCTGTATTTCTTTCCCAATCAGCAACGAATCTCTCGAGCCGTCCAATAGATACTGATTTATCAACATCTTTAAATACTTTACCAAGTGTACAAGGTAATTGACATTGGACTTCTTGTGGACATACACGACCACAAATTGAAGGAAGTAAATTTGTTTTTTTTATCACATTTACCGCAGATTGATAATCTCCGTCAACGATATGTTGTATGAATAAAGGTATATCTATTGCAACGGGACAACCAGCAACACAGGGTTTATTCTTACATTGTAAACATCTCATTGCCTCAACACGTGCTTGTTCTTCAGTATAACCTAAAGCAACTTCATCTAAATTTCCTCTTCGAACAACTGGATCTTGTGATGGCATCTCTTGGAGTGGAATTGTAATTCTATCTTTTGGTTTCAGATTGTCTTTAATCGGTAAAAATTTATCTAATAGGACTTTTGCCTCTTTTGATAATTCTTCTTTTGTTCGAAAACTCATTTTAATCCTCCTTTCCTTTTAATCTCCTCTTCTAATCTACATTTATGTGCAATTGTTTCCATATCTTTATACGAATTTAACCTCGCCATCATATTATCAAAATCAACCTTATGTCCATCAAACTCTGGACCGTCTACACAAACGAATTTTGCTTTCCCATCCACATTTACTCTACAGCCACCACACATCCCAGTTCCATCTACCATAATTGTATTCAATGAAACCAAAGTTTGCACTCCATATGGACGAGTCGTTTCCGCACAAAATTTCATCATAATTGGAGGACCAATTGCAATTGCTAAGTCAGGTTTAAAATTGCGCTCACATACTTCCTTCAACGGTTCAGTAACTAATGCTTTTCTGCCATAAGAGCCATCATCAGTACAAACAATTAGTTCATCTGCAATTTCTTTCATCTCGTCTTCCAAAATAAGTAGTTCTTTAGTTCTTGCACCTATAATTAATATCAAATGGTTACCTGCTTCTTTTAATGCTTGAGCAATCGGATGTAATGGAGCGACACCAATTCCACCACCAACACCAACCACGGTTCCAAACTTTTCTATATGTGTTGGTTTACCAAGTGGACCAACTAATGTAGGGATATTATCACCCTCGTTAAATAATGATAAATCAAAAGTTGTTTTACCAACAACTTGGAAAATAATTGTAATTGAACCATCCTTTTTGTCTGCATCTGCAATCGTTAAAGGAATTCTTTCTCCAACATCTTCGTTAGTCTGAAGAATAATAAACTGTCCTGCTTTCCTTTCTTCCGCAATAAGTGGAGCTTCGAGTCGCATAAGAAAAACATCTTTTGATAATTGTTTTTTGAATAATACTTTGGCCATAATAAATTTCCTTTTATTCAACTATTTTTTGATAATCCAAATTAAGTGACGAAATCATCTAATTCCAGTGTCAAAGATAAATTCTTTATAGGACATACTATCTTGATATACAATAAATTTTCTTTTCTGAAATTTTGGTCGACTTATTAGTGTAGTTGCATCGGGAATGATAGTATATTCTCCTTCAACAAGAAATATTCTAAACTGACCATCATTACCAGTATCAAACGAATGAATTACTTTATCATTTTCGTTTACTACATTAAATCGTCCTGCGAAAGGTTCTTCGGAGGGTTCTCCTTCTCTAACAATATTTTTAATAGGTCCTCTCTTAACAATACCATAAATCCCTGAAGTAATTTCTTGTTTTGAAATTGTTAAATCTAAATTGCTTAGGATTAAAAACATTATTACTATTGAACTAATTTTTATTTTTTCCATAATTTTTTTATTGAATTTTATTATTCATTAAATTTAATATTTCATTAAAACAGTCATCTTCTTGGGATATTATTATAACAAGATATTCATTCAAACCAAACAAACAAATGTAGTTATTTTTCATATCACTAAAAGTAACCTTATCATCAAGAATATTAAAATTCGAAAACTTTGGATTATTTTGAATACAGTGCAAACTATAATCATATTTTTCAATTCTGTCTTTTACATCAAAATATTTCATAATAATTATCTTATAATTTTCATATTCTCCAGTAGCTGCCTCACAAAATAGAAAAATATTCTTGTTGTCAAAATGGTATATATCATTGAAACCTAAGTGCCCTCGAACGTATTTTTTACACTTTAAATTCTCATTTGGTAATTGTTGCAATATAGCTGGCTCTTCAGATTTTATTGAGATAATGTTTTCGATTTCGTCAATTAATTCTACAACAAAATTGGTGTCATATGTTATCTCATCCTGGTATGTTAAAGAGATAAAATAATTATTTCTCCAGATTAAAAAATAATAATCAAAAAGTATAACATTATCATAGTCTTTTAATATCTCGCCTTGGCAGTTTGAACTTAAGCTAAAAATTCCAAATGCTGCAGATGAATCATACATTTCATAAATATCAATATAAACTTTATTTCTTCCATTTTTATATTTCGCCACCATAACCTGCTTAAAACCATATTCCAGATAAACATCTGCTCCACCATTTATATAATCAAATAATTCCTCACCAACATAGAAATTTTCCTCTCCTTCCTGCTCCCAATAATATCCAGTAAATTTTTCTGAAACAACTGTGTAAACAGATTCAATGCTAACCTGAGCAAACAATGTATATACTGGCAAAATAAAAGATATTATTAAATTAATTTTTTTCATTTGTTTAACAATAAATAAAAGTGTCTATTATTATTTTACTATATTTTTAATAGTTAATTTACTTAAATCAATTTCACCCAATCCTTCTTGATATGCAATTTTTGTTGTTAATATTTCATCAACTTCATATCCCAACAAATTTGAACAATATGAATCTACTGCAACAATATCTTTCCCCACGACAATTGTATCTTTGGTAATGATTCGACCAGGACCATTTGGACCATTTGTTACTATAAATTTTGTTGCATCAACAACACAAAGATCTGATTTTCTAATTTTATTTAGATCTACAATTGATTGGGCAAGAAATTCTGGATCATTTTTTGAAGGTCCATCTAAATGAAATTTTACATTTGAAGCACGAGTATTTACACCCATCATATTTTTTAAGCAACAAGTTAAAAATGTTGTCATATGATGTTTGGCAATTGGAATATTTATCAATGTATCAATTTCAAATATTTTTTTGACTAATTCAAATTCCTTCACAGATTTTCCTTTATTTTCATAAATAATCCAATTCTTTTCTTCATATTCTGCAGGTACTTGATTGAACTCCAAGATTTTCAATTCTTCTAAAAGGTATTTGTATTCCTCATAGACACTGCTCCTTTGCCAATATTCTGGTTTAATATTCTGAAGACTCCATATTTCTTTTGCACCTGCATCATGACACATTTTAAGAACAGCCAGAGAAATATCGGGATGTACGTAAGCACCGGGTAAATCAAAATCAGAATTAATTAATAATCCAACAACTGAATTATTTTTTACAAATTTCCGCATCCCTCCAAGTTCATTTATTGCCTTGATAGTATTATTAAAAATGTCCTCTCCTTTTACTGCAACAAGATCCGGAATATTACCATTGAATACTAACTTATTCCTTTGAAAATATTTTGGAAAGATTTTTTCTATACCTAAAATGGAAGCAAAGCCAAGCAAAGAAGTTGACTTTAGAAAATTTCGTCTTGAAATATTTTTTGACATAAATATCTCATATTTTTAAGATTGTGTTGTGAAATATAAAAAAATGTTTTTAGAAATGGAAAAAATAATAGGGAGCGGAATAAATATTTATTCACAGGAGGTTTTTCAACTGCTCCCTATTTTCTTAAATTATTCATATATCTCGTAATAAGTGTTGTCTAAGCTAAAACGAACATTCTGTCCGAGGGCTAAAAATTGAGCAGATTCATTATTCTTATTCAACAATTCAAAATATTCATCAGAGGCAAATTTAATTCTAACATTTTTCTGATTTGTCCTCGTTTGTAATTCAGAATCAATCCAATAATTTTCGCTTTGATATACTGCTCTTCCAAGGACATTGCGTACTTGTTGGGTTAAGTTTTGTTCTGTACCATCGTTTCGGAAATAATTCATTCTATTAGCTCCTTGATTTGTCTGGGTAACATTATAGGCATCGTTTAAACCATTTACTTCTTCGCTTGCCTGAACGCTATATTGTCCAGTTTTTTCTGAAAGATATTGATATTCTCCTTTATTTCTCTGATAAAATTCTTCGTCTTTCATAACATCACCCAAAGTCTGAAATTCCTCATTCATATATCTACCTGCGACACGTGTTTTTTCATCTTCGAGAATTAAATAACTTGTGTACGGTGTAACAATACCATAAGTTCTCGCCAATTCTGTTATCTCATCCACCACTTCCTTGCTTTCGCCATTAAGTCGAATTTGATCTAGCAGATAACCAATTCTTCTTGAAGCCCACAGTGGTGGAATAAAATCATTTTTAGTATTATCATTTACGAAATCTACGTTAAAAGAATATTTGGTATCCATACCTTTGATTTTTCCTTTAAGTACAATTTGAGAATTTCCACTACTTTTATATCTACCGAAAATTATTAAGTTTGATCCTTTAAAAAGATCAGGTATTGTTTTTGGATATGTTTGGAATACTTCGATACTTCCATAATCAATACTTACATCTGTTAAAACAGGTGACTGCACTTTATCATAAAATTGAGAAATCTTAAGCTCAATATCCTCGTTTGGTGCTATATAAGTTCTACTTGCTTTTGTTACTTCGGTAATTTTATCAAGCAAATGAGTGTTAATTTCATTACCTATACCAAAAGTAAAAATCCTATATTTATTATTATTTTCATCTTTCACTTTCTGAACTAGTTTGTCTTCATTCGTCTCACCAATAGTTGGTTTACCATCTGTAATAAAAATAATCATATGTGGCCGATTATTGGGATTACTGGTCGAAAGTGCCAACTGTAGTGCTTCATCAATGTTTGTTCCACCAACAGGATTTAATTCATTTATAAAATCTCTTGCTTTCTTTTTATTTTCACTGTTTGCATCAACAAGCTTTTTGAAGAATGCATAGGCTTCGGTTGAAAATTTAATAATTTCAAATCTATCACCCATATTCAAATTTTCTATACAATAGATCAATGCTTTCTTTGCCTGATCTAATTTATCACCTGCCATGCTTCCAGAAATATCCAGGACAAAAGTAATGTCCTTTTCGCTGATATCATTTTTATTAACATATATAGAAGGAGTTACGCTAAGAAAAAACATCCCATCTTCGCCTGATTTTTTATAAGATATTAATGAAAGTCCAAGTTTAGAATTATTTGTATTGTAGTAAAGTTTGAAATCAATATTTGGTTTAACATTTGTTTCTTCGTAACTAATCTCGACTTGATTGTTGCTCTTCCTAACTATATCAATATTATGAGTCGGTGAATAGATATTTTTTATTTCTTCATCACTTTCCAATTTTACGTGGACACTAACATCTTTCAAAGGTTTAGCAGAAAATTTTTCTGTATTCAATGGATATACATATTCAAAAATTCCACTTTCTTTATTGATAACTTCGCGATAAGTAATTGTTACTTTTTTTTCCGCACGTGATTCAATTGGAAAAATTCTGACCTTATAAATGTTCTGTTCACTATATTCAAGCAAAGCAGGGTCTTTGAGTTTCCGCACAATTTCTTCATAAATCTCTTTTGCTTTCTTTGCATCCAGCAGTTCTGCCGGCGTCTCTTTACCATTTATAAACATACTGAAACTTTTGAACACAGCATTCTTTGGAATAGGAAAAATGTAATATCCTTCTATCATATAATTCGTCGGATTATAAAAGGATTGCTCAATATGTGTTTCAGCAATCTGACCATTAATTGTTACAGTTACTCTATGATAAACTACTTCAAGAGGAAATGCCGATGGAATTGGGATAGGTCGATATGGATCAATGACAATAAAACCATCAGCAAAACTTATACTTGTTATCGCTAAGAAGATACAGAGAAATTGTAATATCTTTTTAAAATATATAGGTTTCATTTTATTACCTATTATTTTTATTGTTCAAATGTAAAATTCTGTTTAACTGCTTGGTCTCTTACAGTTTTTAATATTGCAGCATCCAGTGTATTAGTATTTTCATCAAGCATCTTTTGTGCAATATATTTTCTTCGTTCTTCACTTAACAGTTGAATCCTTTCTTGAATTCCTTTTCTCTTTTGTGTCTGTTGCTCGACATATTGTTCTCTTTCTTCTAATGTCATGTTTTTCATGTTTTCAGGTAGGTCTTCATCCTTAATTTTTTCTATTTCGACAACACCTTCGTTAACAGCATCAACTAAATCCCAATCAGTATTGATATATTGTCCAGAGCCTTTAGTCATATTTCTTTGAGCAAGAACTTCCGAATTTACTCCCAATGCATTAGCATCTTGTTGTTCTTGCATCTTGACTCTTTCTTCGCCATAACTTCCATATCCGATATATGTTGCATTAATTTCTTGTCCAAGTTTATTCAATTCCTCATCTTGAGGTGCTTCGATAAAAGCTATCTGTTGATTCTGGTCAATGTTAATATAATTCCCATCAGCTAAATCAGCACCATCTTTCCAAAATGTTTGAACACCTTCATTATAATCTCCACAAAAAATTGTATTTACAATTACACCTTTGCTAATTGCTTCTTTACAAGATTTTTTATAATCAACATGTCCTTGAGTAAATTCTTCGTTTCCTGCTATGAAAATTAGTTTTAAATCTTCATTGTTTGTGCTCCAATTTAAAACTTGTATAGCAGAATCAATTACAGTCCCACAAAATTCTTCTCCACCAAAGGTTTTTAATTTAAATAGTTCATCGGAAATTAAATCGAGATCTGTCGTAAAATTAGTTATCATCCGAACATATCCATCTGATGATTTAAGTCCATCGTTCCCATATTCATAAAGAGCAACATTTAATTCAATGCTTTGTCCATTTTTCTTTGATAATGCTAATTCATTCACAATTTTCCAAAGTTGTGTTTTTGCCTGATCAATTAAACCATCCATGCTATTGCTTGTATCAAGAAGTATAGCAAGCTGCACTTTTGGTTTTTCGTTTGCGAATGAATTGTTGAGAGATAAAGGTAGAAGACTAAAGATTAGCACGATGAGAGATACTGTGAGTTTCATTTTTCCTCCTGTTAGTTTTTTTATTAAGCTTTGGTGTTTTAACATAAACCATAAAAACATTGTTCCAATCAGTTCCGAAATAATAGAAAATAAAAAAGGCTGCCCTTTTGAGACAGCCTTAATAATATCTTTTAATTTGAAATTATATCCCAACCATTATTGTTCCGCTAATAGCAATAGTATTTATCGAACGGCTATTCTCAATAAAATGTGTATTACTCGAATTATATAATGGATCTGCATCATCGCTTAAATTTATATAAGAATCATTTCTGTCTGGAGTAAGCGCTGGAACAAATTCTTTTCCAAACATATTCAACATATTATATTGTAAACCTACATCAATTGTTACTGGGCCTAAACTAATTACTGCACCACCGTTGAATCCAATACCAATTCTGCTAGTAGATTCAAGAGTATTTAAATCTGCAGATACTCCAGAAATACCTTGCAATCTAGATTCACCACTAAAAGTATTCAATGCAAGATTTACTCCAACGTATGGTTTTACAGGAACTAAAGGTAGGTCAATCATATATTCTGGACCAACTTTAATTGAAAAAATACTGTGCTTAACATCAATTGTTTCATTAGCTGCGGTAAGAATACCATTATTACTTAATGAAACATAACTTATGCCAACGACTGCACCAAAACCAAATATACCTATTCTAGCTTTTCCACTAAATCCGATACCAGCTGATTCACCGTAAGCAGTACCATTGTAAAAATCAGCAACCTCACCACCAAAATCTCCTGATGGTATAACATAATCACCACCAACACCAAATTGTAACTTGATTTGTGCTTGTTGAGTCTGCGATAAACCAATAAATAGGAATAATACCAATGAGCTAAAAAATACTTTTTTCATTTTTCCTCCAATTATTATGAAAATTATAAATGAAATATAATGCAAATTTAAATACTGAACAAAAAGAATTACTCAAAATCATGCTCAAAATAATCGATTACTCTATTTACCTCTGTATTTTTTTTCTTTATTCTTTTCGTAAGTCGAGACTTTAATACTTTTGCTGAATCGTAACCATAATGCTTAAGTAAATAGTTTAATGCTATTACTTCTGCTACTACAGTTAAATTCTTACCAGGAAGAATGGGCAATTTCATGTAAGGAATATCAATACCCATTAAGTCTATTTTAAGTTGTTCTAAACCCGTTCTCGTATAATCTGCTTTATCATCCCACACTTCTAACTCAATCATAATCTCCAGTCTCTTCTGAAATCTAATAGACCTGACACCAAACATACTCCGGACATCAATAATTCCTATACCTCTTACTTCCATAAAATGTCTTACGAGATCGGTACCAGAACCAATTAGAATACCTTCACCTTTTTTTGTAAAGATCACAACATCATCAGCAACCAATCTATGACCCCTTTCAACCAAATCTAACGCCACTTCACTTTTACCAACACCTGACTTACCAATAAACATCATTCCTACACCATACACATCTACAAAAGAACCATGCATAGAAATTCGAGGCATAAATTGGTCATCTAAAAAATCAGATATAAAATAAGTACATTTAGTTGTTGCAAAATTTAATCCAAAAAGTGGTATTTTTTTCTTATTTGCTAATTCAATACATTCTTTGGAAGGTTTATTATTGCCTGTAAAAACAATACACGGGATTTCAAAACTGAAAATAGTTCTAAGCGAATTTAGTCGTTCTCTTACTTTCAAACTCTGAAGATATTTTACTTCACTATTACCAAAAATCTGGATGCGATTATATGAAAATAATTCAACAAATCCAGCTAAAGCCAATCCCGATCTATGTAAATTTTTCTCTGTTATTTCTCTATCAAAACCAACTTTTTTCGATAATAATTTCATTCCGAATTTTGCTTTCATTTCTTTGTAGAAAAAATCGACAGTTATGCTTTTTCTCTGGATAATATATTTATCACCTATTTTCATTATCTTTTACTATCTATCTTTTTTGTTTTTAATTTTCTTAACTGTCTTTTTAGTTTTGCAATCGAAACATCAACAGATTTTGTAAACTCATCGCTTGATTCCATCACTGTTAAGAGAGTGCCTGGAATATTTAAAATTATCTCTGCAGTTTTAATACTTTGATTTTGATGAGTAAAACTTAAGATTACGTTAGCATCCATAATATCGTCGTTTAATCGTTCTAATGACTTTAATTCGTCTGTAATGAATTCTTTTAAAGAATCCTTTGCTTTAAATTTTCGTGATGTGATTTTAATGTTCATAACTACTCCTTTTCATGATTTTGGATGTGCTTGTTTATATGCTTTTTTAAGTTGCTCAATGCTTATATGAGTATAAATTTGTGTTGTAGATAAATTTTCATGTCCTAAAATTTCCTTGATAGCCATTAAATCAGCTCCACTATTCAACATATGCGTCGCAGCTGAATGTCTAAAAATATGCGGTGATTTTTTCTTTATATCACTTACCTTTGATAAATATTTATTTACAATTCTTTGGACTAACCTTGGATAAATCCTATCTCCTTTTTTTGTTGTAAAAAAGGGTGAATTATTTAAAGTATGTTGAAAATTTTCTAAATATTCATTAATAACTTCTTTTGACTTATTCCCAATTGGAACTATCCTTACCTTACTTCCCTTACCAAAGACTTTGATTGTTTGTCCGGTAGTGTCAACGTCAATAAAATTTAAATCACATAGTTCACTAACACGTAATGCACAACCATAAAGTATTTCGAAAATTGTTTTTTTCTTTAACGCTTCTTTAAAATCTTTTTCTTCTTCAAGCAAACGATATATTTTTATAAATGTTTCGTAATCAATAACATCAGGAAGTTTTCGCTCCAACTTTGGATTTGATATTTGCTTAGTTGCATTTCTATTAGTTAATTCATTACGAATTAAAAAATCATAAAATGAACGCAAAGCAGATAATTTTCTTGAAATGGATTTTTTGCTTAAATTATTTTCATTTAATCTCATCAAAAAATGTCGAATATCTTTTTCTGTAACTTCTGAAATATTTCTCCTTCCTTTGATTTCACAAAATTCTGAGAACTTCTTTAAATCATTTCTATATGCTACAATAGTATTTTCCGAAGCTTGTTTTATATTTAAATATTCAAGTAAGAATTCTTCAATTAAATATTTTATTTCTGATTCTTGCATACAAATATCTTATTCAGTTTTATTCTCTTTTTTAGTAGAATCATCTTCCGGCTTTGTCCAACTTACAAAATCACAATCTGGATATCGAGAACAACCATAAAAAAACTTACCTCTTTTTGAGCGTCTTCGAACAACCTGCCCTTCACCACATTTTGGACATTTTATCCCAATCTCATCCTTTATTTTTTCCACATAATCACATTCCGGGTATTTCTCGCAACCGATAAACTTACCATATCTCCCGCTTCTGTAGACAAGTCTATTACCACATTTAGGACAAGTTTCACCAGTATATTCAGGTTCAGTTTTTTCAACAAGATCTTTCAGTGAAATAATATTTTTGCATTTTGGATAAGCAGTACAAGCTAAAAATCTACCAAAACGACCTATCTTCAGTTCCATGTCAGCACCACATTTTTCACATTTTATCTTTTCAGTGGTTGCATTAACATGATCCAGAGCTTTAGAAAATGGAATGTAAAAATCATTCAATACCTTAATATATTCTGTCACACCATTTGCAATTAAATCCAGTTCCTCTTCCATCTGGGCAGTAAAATTAATATTTAAGATTTCAGGAAAACTTTTTACGAGGATATTATTTACTTTTTTACCGAGATCCGTAGGATTAAATCTTCGTTCAATTTGCTCAACATATTTTCTTTCAAGTAATGTTGAAACAATCAATGCATAAGTACTAGGTCGGCCTATCCCATTACTTTCCAATTCCTTAATTAGTGTACTTTCAGAAAAACGAGCAGGTGGTTTTGTAAAATGTTGATTTTTGAAAACATTTAATAATTTGAGTAATTGTTCTTTACTTAAACCTTTGGGTATGCTTGATTCATCTTCATCATCTTTGACTTGTTCTGTTTCTTCTTCATAAATTGACATAAAACCATTAAATACAATAACGGTGCCATTAGTTTTAAATTTGAATTCATCAGCTTCAATAGTAACAGTTGTAATTTCTAATCTTGCTGATTCCATTTGAGAGGCAACAAATCTTTTCCATATCAACTCATATAGTTTTAATTGATCATCATTTAAAAAAGGAGCGACAAATTCAGGAGTATATTTTAGCGAAGTTGGTCTGATTGCTTCATGTGCATCTTGAACATTTTGCTTTCCTTTTGCTGTAAAAACTCGAGGAGTCCTTGGTACATACTCATTTCCAAAATTTGATTTAATAAAACCTCTTGCTTCCTCAATTATATCTGCATTCACGCGTGTAGAATCGGTTCTCATGTACGTAATTAAACCAGTGATTCCTTCTTTGCCTAATTCAATTCCTTCGTATAACCCCTGAGCAATTTGCATAGTCCTTTTTGAATTATATCGTAATCTTCGAGATGCTTCTGATTGAAGTGTACTTGTAATAAATGGAGGAGCGGGATTTTTAGACATCTCTTTCTTGGAAATATCTGTGATTAAAAAATTATTTTTACTTTTAATTCTATTAAGAATATCGTTGGCAGAATCTTCATTGGGTATCGCAATATAATTTCTGTTGAACTCATTCCAATCCTCTTCTGTCATAATGGGTTTTGGTTGAATCCTTATTGATTTACCATTTATTTCTACAAGTTTAGCTGTTAGTTCGTCATTTGACTGTGTTCCGAAATCTCCGATAATTGACCAATATTCTGTTACAATAAATTTCTCTATTTCATTTTCCCTTTCACAAATCATTCTGAGAGCAACTGACTGCACCCTGCCAGCAGAAAGAACACTTGAATTTGGTTCAAATACAGTGTTCCATAAAAACGGACTTATCTTATATCCTATAATTCTGTCCATCACTCTTCTGGCTCTTTGTGAAGTTACCAAATGTTGATCTATTTCGAGTGGATTTTTAATCGCTTCATTAACTGCTTTTTTCGTAATTTCTGTAAATAATACACGAAATATTTTTTTTTCTGATTTGTTGTTTATTGCATCTGCAATATCTTGTGCAATTGCCTCACCTTCTCTATCTGGGTCGGTTGCAATAAATATCTGATTTGATTTTTTCGAAAGTTGTTTAATCTTTTTTAAAACTTCTGCCTTACCCCGAATAACATTGAATTTTGGGATAAAACAATTTTCAATATCAATACCCAATTGTGTCTTCGGTAAATTGGTAATATGTCCAATTGTAGCTTCAACAATATAATCTTTACCTAAATACTTGTTAATTGTTTTGGCTTTTGCGGGTGATTCTACAATAATAAGATTTTTCGACATAAAGAATATACCTCAATTTATTTTATCAGTTGTGTCAAGAAAATAGCGGCTGCCGTAAATTAAATTATGATGACTGCCAACTAAATTAAAAAGAATAATATAGTTTAATTCATCAATCGAAATTGATTCCTTGTTAATAGTAACAACCCCTTGTAATATATTTTCAATATCAACATTATTCAAAAGACCAATATTTTGTAAATGTAAAAGATAGTCATAGTTATCATTACCAAGCAAATCAATCTCAGTCTCTGTAAAAATTCTGCTACTGTTTATTTTATCTTTATAATCAATTAGATTTTGAACAACTACTTTATCGTATAATAGACTAAAAGCTGCACTTATAAGGTGTTCGTCAAATTCTTTACTCTTTAACAAATTATTTGAAACATCTTCCAGAGAAGATTTTTCCTTTAATCCTTCAAAGATTCTTGTCATTACTGTAATTATTTTTTCTCTCATAAATTTTTCAGAATAGTTTTTGAATATCTATCAAGTTTTTTAACTAATCTATCTTCCTCATTGCTCATAATTTTTTTTTCTGCTATCTCCTTGTCTTTGAAACCAGCAATGTGCAAAACTCCATGAATAATAAGTCTTAAAATTTCATTTCCTAAACTTGTAATGAATCTATTTGAATTCTCTTTTGCTTGTTCGTATGAAATAAATATATATCCATTCAGTTGGAAAGTGCCCTCAGGATATGTTAAGGTAATAACATCAGTATTGTAATTGTGTTTAAGATATTTTTTGTTTAGTTCAAGAATTGTTTCGTTGTTAACAAAATTAATTTCAAGTTCGCTAAACTTCAAATTTAACTCCCTATTTATTTCCGAAACAATTGAATGAACAACTTTTTTATTTATCTTAAATTTATTAGTAGTTGATACTGATAAATATTTGGGCATAACTCACAAAACATTTCTTTCTTAAAAACATTATAAGATTTTTTACATTAAAAATCAAGAAACATTAAAAAATTCAATTCTTAAAAGCTTTCTTAAGCGCTTGCATACTATCAAAGGCTTCGTTTTTATAGCTCATAGCCGAATTCTCTAAAGCTTTTATTTCCTCATCGGTTAATTCACGAATTATTTTAGCAGGCACACCCGCAACTAACGTTCCAGAAGGAACAATAAATTTTTGTTTTACTAAAGCACCAGCAGCAACCAGAGATTTTGATTCTACAACAGCATAATCTAAAACAACCGCACCCATTCCAATTAACGTTATATCATTAATAACACATCCATGAATAACAGCCTGATGACCAATCGTTACCAAATTACCAATAATCACGGGTAATTCATGTGTAACATGGACAACTGTACCATCCTGAATATTTGACATTTCACCTACTTTAATAAAATTGATATCCCCACGCAAAACCGCATTATACCATATACTTGAATCTCTACCAACTTGAACATCGCCAATAAGTTTTGAACCGGGTGCAATAAAAACACTATCGTCAATTTTAGGAAATAATTTTTTATAAGGGAACAAATTATTGCTATTTATTTTGCTCTTGGTGGGTTCCAATTGCTTTTCCTCCAACTTTTTAAGTGACAAGTAACACTACCTAAAATAACATGAAGTTTTGCATAGATTGGTACAGAGTGCTCATCATTGGAGAACCAACCTTCAAAACCACCAGTTAGACCGAAAACTCCTTGTACATCTGTTTCACCATCTAATTTTCTGCAATCGACTTCATAGTTGATATATGAGCTTACAGCTTTTTCTGTTTTGGTATAAAAATTAATATTTGTATTTGCTTTTTGCTCCGCCACGAAGCAAGATAATTTTGCTAATCTATCTGCTCCGAAATTCCATCGTGCGAAATAAAATAGAGATAATCCATCTTGCATTTTTTTTGTCAATACTTCAGTAGTATCTTTAAATATCCTATAAGGTTTCAAGTCTCCCTGTTTAACATATAGTTTTTTGTTTGCATAATCAAATTTGTATTCAGTAAAACCGTAATAATCTTCACTCTTATGTGTCGCCCTGAAATAATCTGAATAATGATTGCTATTATAATTCGTTTCGTATATTTGGTGCAAATCGACAAAAGGCACACCGGAATATGAATCAATATATACCATCATCCTATAATAAGTTTGTCCCTCTTTTTCCTTTTTTTCTAAAATTTTAAATCTTAATTCACCTAATTCAAGTAAAACATACTTTACAACATACGTAAGTTCTTCACCAACCTCTATTTTAAAATTGATCGACTGGGATTTTATTCCTGATTCATATAACCAAAAAAATATTATCGCAAATATTATTTTTGTTTTCATTTTGCCTCAATTAAAAATTAAAATATCAATCTATATACTAAAATAATAAAAAATTATTTTAACAACTAATTGAAATCTTTTATATTTTTTGAAAAACATTTAAAATAAAAAAAGCTGCCTTTTCAGACAGCTTTAAGATTAAATATGATAAAATTAGTTTTGAAGAACAAAATGTACTGGAACAGTAACCTGACATTTAACAGGTTTACCTCTTTGTTTGCCAGGATTAAATCTTGTCTTCATTACTGCATCAGCAGCGGCTTCGTCGCAACCAGCACCAATACCTTTTAATACTTCAGTCTTAACAACAATGCCATTTTCATCAACATACGCTTTAATATAAACTTTACCTTGAACACCAGCCTTCTTTGCAATTTCCGGATAAATAATATTTTTTTGGATTTCTTCAATTCCACCAATTGGAGTAGGTTGTTCTTCAACTGCAACGAAAAATACAGGTTCAGTATCTTCTTCTTTCTTTTCCTCTTGTACAGGTGGTGGTGGTGGAGCTACAATTTCATTTTCGTTTAAGTCCATATCGCCAATTGCAATATCGTCAAGCACATTATCACTTGGTGCTTCAACGGGAATAGTGGGTTTTGGTGGTGGTGGTGGTTGATTCTCTTGTTTTGTCTGATCTACATCTTCAACATCAATTAATTCTTGAACAGCTTCGGTTTCCATTACTTTAGATTCAACATCTGGAAAATATTTGAATGCAAGAATTAGCAATCCCAATGATAAAATCAAAGCAATCTCAAAGATTCTTTTGTACTTCTTTTTCAAGTCATATTTAGGATTTTTCTTGAGTGCCATCTTTTCCTCCTAATAATTAAAATTTTATGCCAAAAAATAAAGTTTCAAAGTTATTTTGTCAACTGATTTTTTAACATTTTGTATTTTCTTTTTGTTCCAATAAAGTTCCAGCATTTATCTTTTGTTTAATTCTGACTATGAGAAACATTGCTAAAAGGGTGCCAATTATTGCTCCAACGGCATCTGCAACCCAATCAAGAAATTCACAACTTCTACCCGGAATAAATGATTGATGTATTTCATCAAAGATACCATATAGTAAGACAATAAAAAGAGTAAAGAAGAAATATCTTCTACTTACCAACTGAAATTTTTCCTGAGCCCATATTGCAAGACATACAAAAAAAGATAATACTAAATAAGCCAATAAATGTGCAACTTTATCACTAAAGACAAAAGGTTTAGGTAAAGATTCAGTAGATAAACTTGTTGCAATAAATAGTACAATCCAGTATAGAACTAAAGGAATGTATACAAACAATATACGTTTTTCTTTAATAAGTTTTAGCAATAGAATACCTCAAAAATTGGATTGCACTTGGTAAATTTTCTAAAATATCATTTGCGTTTAATCCGAATTCTGACTTTTTGTTCAATAATACATCTGCAGAAAGACTATGCAAATATACTGCAGCAATTACGGAATCTTCAATATTTTCTGTTTGAGCACAAAATCCTGCAAGAATACCAGTCAAAACATCTCCAGTTCCAAACTTGGCCATTCCAGGATTTCCACTTGTATTTATAAAAATTTCTCCTGCTGAATTAAAAATTATTGTTGGAGCTCCTTTTAATACAAGGATGCATTCGGTTTCGGTTGCAAATTGTTTACCCCAATAAAGTATATCAGATTGTAGTTCATGGATATTAATCCCAAGTAAATCAGCGAATTCCTTATTATGTGGAGTAAGAATTTTGTTTTTTAAATTTATTGTTTTGTATTTTTCATTTCTCATAGCATAAAGTGCATCTGCATCAATAATCATAATTTTCTTTGGATATTTTTGTAAAATTTTTAGACAAGCTCTCTGTGATTCTTCGTCCCTTCCCAATCCCGGACCAATAGCGATTACATCAGCCCATTCAATTCTTTCAGAAAATTCAGAAATATTTTTTTCTCTTAATATTTCTAATCCATCATCTTCGTAAATATCAACAATAGCTTCCTTGAGATGTGAATGTGCGATAGTTCTAATTGATCTCGGAAAGACAAGAATCGAAGCTCCTGCACCCGCTTTCATAGATGCTCGGGTTGCTAAAATTCCTGCACCGGGTAATTTCCCTGAACCAGCAATTGTTAGAACTTTTCCACTAGTATATTTATGAATATTTTTTTCTTTAATTGGTAATCCAAAGATTGCATCTTCAGGTTCTATCAAATATTTATTTGTTTCTGAAATATCAAAATATTCTGGTCCTAAACCAATATAGCCTTTTACAACTTTGCCCGAAAATTTATAACCATCAGAATGGAATAATCCTGTCTTGAATTCTGCCATTGTTATAGTTAGATCAGCATCAAAGATAATATCACCTTTACCTGTATCAACATCAAGACCTGAAGGTAAGTCAATCGCTATTTTTATAGAATCTAATTCATTCAATCCGTTAATTATTTTATCGTATGGCTCCTTCAATCTTCCCTTAGTACCAGTTCCTAATAATGCATCGATGACGATTGTGCAATCTTTAAATTTAGAAATATCCTTAATGCTTTTGTATTTGATCAATTTCAGATTTTTATTTATTTTCGATAAATTTTTAAGTATTAGAAAATTAGTTTGTGCATTTCCTTTTAATTCATCCTCGTCCGCTAAAAAAATTACATTAACAAAATAATCATTATTTAAAAGATGTCTAGCAAGCGTAAAACCATCCCCACCATTATTCCCTTTCCCACATATAAGACCAATTCTTTCATTAGGATTTAAATCACGAATATTTTCTTTGATAGCATTATAAGTGCTTAAAGCAGCATTTTCCATAAGCACTATGCTAGGAATATTTAATTTTGTAATAGCAAAATGATCTGCTTCTTTAATTTGACTTGAAGAAAATAAAGGTATCATAATCACCTAAAAAATATTTTGTGTAATAAATATTTAATAAAATCAACAAAATTTGATAAATAATTATTTTAAAAATAACAAATTAAATCAACTTTTAATTCGTAAATTATCATTAAAATTTTTTATAAATGATTTTAGAAAAAAAACTAATTTTGAATAATAAATATTTACTTTTATATGTTTCATTAAATTTATGCAAATAAACCCATTCAAACATTTTACGTTCTTGAGAGGAGTAAATATAATTAAGATTTTCTTCTCTTATTTCTTATCTATTTTTCTAAAGCGACCAATCGTTTGGGGAAAACCTATTACGACGACTGTTGAACCAACAAATTTATGTAATTTAAAATGTCCTGAATGTCCAAGAGGAATTTCAGCATTAACACGAAATGCTGGTTATCTTTCTTTAGAAGATTTTAAAAAAATTGTGGATCAAATTTATAAGTACACTTTTTACATCCAGTTGTTTTTTCAGGGAGAACCATTCTTGAATAAAGACCTCTTTAAAATGATTGACTATGCAAAAAGCAAAAAAATGTTTGTTTCAATTAGTACAAATGGGACACTATTTTCAGACGAGATGGTTAATAAATTATTTGAATCCCCTCCGAATAAATTAATTTTTTCATTAGATGGTTTAGACGAAGCAACTTATAAAATATACCGTAGAGGAGGAATCTTTAATGAAACATTAAACGGATTAGGAACAATTTCAAAATATAAAAAAAACAAAAAATTAAAAGAACCTTTTATTGAATTACAATTTTTGGTAATGAAACATAATGAACATCAAATACCGCTTTTGAATAATTTTATAAAAAAATATTCTGTTGACAAATTAAAGATAAAGACTATGCAAGTTTATTCTTTAGAAGGTGCTAAAAATTTTTTACCGAGTAATCCGAAATACTCAAGATATATTCTTTCTGAAAATGAATTTAGAATAAAAAGTAAATTACCAAACAGATGTTTTACACTTTGGAAAAATATATTAGTAACTTGGGATGGCAGAGTTGTCCCCTGTTGTTTTGATAAAGATGCAACTTATGAGATGGGCAATATTAATAAAGAAGAAATAATAAGTATTTGGAAAAACAAAAAATATCTTAATTTTCGTAAGTCAATTTTAAGAAATAGAAAAAATATATCAATTTGTAATAATTGTACTTCAGGATTGAGAATTAAATGAGAATACAGAAGGAAAGGCGTTGTCATTTTAAACGAAGTGAAGAATCTCAAAAGAGATACTTCGCTACGCTCAGTATGACAAGAACAATTTGTCATTCTGAACGAACGAAGAGAAGTGAAGAATCTCATTTCTTTTAAGAGATACTTCAGTCTCCCGACAAGGCGGGATCAGTATGACAGGAAAAGGATTTGTCATTCCCACGACTTGTAGTGAGCGTTGCACTGAGCTTGGCGAAGTGCGTAGTCTAACCAAAGCGGGAATCCATAAAAAGAAAAGTGGATACCCGTTTGCACGGGTATGACAAGAAAAGGTTTGTCATTCTGAACGAAACGAAGTGAAGTGAAGAATCTCTAAAGAGATACTTCGCTACGCTCAGTATGACAGGGAAAGGAAATGTCATTCTGAACGAAGGAATTAAAGGCTCAGTATTAGAGGAGATATAATTTTATTTTGGATTTAAAAAAATGATAAAAGAAATATCTCAATTTGATATTCGCGGAAAAACTTTAGTTTTTCAAAGTCTTCTAATAATTGTAGTTAAGAATTAAGGTTATAAATGTCCATAAAAAGAAATAATTTCAAAAAATTTTTCAATAAGAATAAACGTGCTATACTAATCTCAGTCAAAATTTGTATTGCGATTGCTCTGCTTCTATTTCTAGCGAATTATCTTGATTTTGATAATATTCAAACTTC
>JAFGPR010000209.1 GCA_016936095.1 Ignavibacteriales bacterium
CCTTTTAAATAATAATCTATGACAAATCGAAATCCTTTTTTAGCGACAAAATCCCAAACATACATTAATAGATTATATTTTACCCCTTTATATCTATTATTTTCTTTAATTTCGATAAAATCTGAGGTAAATCCTAATTTTGATTGTGTATTTAATATCGGATCTTTCCCTAGTTGTTCTTCTCCGATAATGAGTAATTTCTTGTTTAAATATTCTATTTTTATTTTTTCTCTCATTTCTACCTTTTGAAGTGCTTTGTTCATATGCATCCTAACCGATTTCTTAAGTTTATAGCATAAATATCGGAAAAATAAAAAAAAAAATTGGAAAGTTTTTTGCCATTTCTGTAAAAAAAAATCTCCATTTTATCTATAACTTGACCTTACAAGTTAGTGATCCTTTTTATTTTTTCCTCAATAATCTTTAGCAAAACATTCACTGACGTTAGATATACAGAAAAAGTTAGGGAAAAGAAAAAGTTGAATTATACCAATTTTCTGAGATTAAGGATATCAATGATTTTTGATGCCAATCCAGTCGTTTTATCAATTTTGATGAGCGGATTTGATTTTGATTTCATAAATATTTTAGTCACATGAACTTCACGTAAATTGCTTGTAATTTCTTCAAATGTTGCTGTACATCCTTCTTGTTTGAGGGTTAAACGCAAAATCGAGAGTAAAAGATATGATAGTACACAAATAAATACGTGACTAGGAATAGTTGCATTTGAATGGTGGAACATTGGACGAATTGCGATAGTAGATGCATTCTTCATGTTTCTAAATGCGTGCTCGACAATATATTGTTGACGATATCCCCAGATGATGTTTTCTGCATTCCATTCTGCTTGGTTAGTGAAGATAATTGAACGACCTAAGGTCAACTCATACTTTTTTTGCATATTTTCATTAATATCAAGAAAAATTTTAAGTTGATCAACGTGATCAGGTAAAAATTCATCAGGTCCTTCAATTTGAGCTGAAAGAATTTTATTAAATGGTGCCGTTCCAATCATTTTTTTTACTTTTTTTTCTACTTCAATCTTTTTTAACCATTTTTGCCCTAAACCCTGTTTTCCTATTAAGTTTTGAGGATCTAGGCGATCTTTAAAATATTTTTCTATTTCTTCTTTCTTTTGAGTAAGTTTTGATTGAAATTCATGGATCTTCTTCTTTTGCTTTGCAGGATCAAGTGTTGTATATACAATACGTTCCTGTCCATATATTTTTTGAATAGATTTATAATATTGGACAGATTTTCCAGTCATTGATAATGTAATCTCAGAAAAATGAGATTTAGGAATAGAAAGCAAATTTTTATGAGTGGAAGGACGACGTGATGCAATAAATTTAAGCGATTGACGGTCTAATTCTTGCATTCCTTCTTTAGAGAGATTACCATTATCAAACACCATTGTTATTTCATCTAAATTTATACCAATTTTTTCAAGATACCGAGAAACTCTTTTAGGCACACTTTCTTTATTGCATTTTTCTCTACTATAATTTCCTACATCCATACGTTTAGGTATTTCTTTGAATATTCCCGCATCTTGACAATTTCCCGGATAACTACAATGAAATAGAGGGATCCCTGTATCCCTATCACAAATTAACCAAAATGAAACTTGACGCTTATCTCGCCGATTTTCTTTGCTATTACCAAAGCGAAGCATATCTGAACCACTTCCTTTGCGCCAATCCCGTCCTCCTTTTGAGAATGTATAAAAATTTGTTGGATCATAAAGAAGTCCCTTGATTTCAAGATTATATTTTTTTATCACTTCTTTTACAATTTTTAATTGGATTTCTTCTATTTTATCATCTGTAAAATAATGAAAATGGTTCCAAAAGGCTTGTGGATTTAAAATATCTGGTTTGATCTCGTATTGAGTATGTATCCAATCTTTTTTAAACCAATTACCTAGTTTAGATTTAGAACAAGGTGCCACACATCGATTTATTGCTGCTATTATAAAATAATCACCTGGCGATAAGCCTTGATTCCGTTTACCAACAACAGCAGATATTATATCTGATAATCGGATATCCTGAGCAATTTTCCAGAGTGCTGCAGATAATCCAAACTCTAACGTTTCTGTTTCTATTTTACTGTCATTTTTCGAAAGAATACCCGAAAGTTTGAGTTTATCAAGTTTATCCTCCGATCCAAGATATTTTTGCCATGTACGTCGGGATTTACCATTAATCCAAGCCCTTCCTTCGAGATATAAATAGATACGGCCTTTGATCTTTTTTCTTGTTAGATAAACATTTTTCATATACATATATATTAGGGGGTAGATTATTTAATATTTCCCAAATAACAAAAGTATTAAGATGGAATTAGCGAAATAAAATTAGGGGGTATGGTTTAGAACTTTTCCAATTCTCCTTACAGCCTAAAATTGATCCAGTTAAATTAATAGTGATCTCTGTTGTATTGGTTAGGAAAATGGGAGCATATTTTAATAAATAAAAAAAAATCAACCACTCAGAGAAATGAAAAGTTTTAAAAAAATCGTATATCTTGTAAGGTTAAGA
>JAFGPR010000210.1 GCA_016936095.1 Ignavibacteriales bacterium
AGCGAAGAATCTAAATAACTTAAAATTGAGATTCTTCACCCGATAAATCAGGTTCAGAATGACAAAGATTTTTGAATTATGAATAAATAAAAAGAGGAAAATAAAATGTTTACGACATTATTAAAATCAAAAATTCATCGAGCAACTGTAACCGATGCCGATTTAAACTATGAAGGTTCAATTTCAATAGATATCCGACTGATTAAAGCTGCAAAATTAAATTTATTTGAAAAAGTGGATATCTATAATATCAGTAATGGAGCACGATTTCATACCTACGTTATAAAAGGGAAGAAAGGGGAGATCGGTTTAAATGGTGCTGCCGCAAGGTTAGTTCAGAAAGGAGATCTTATTATTATTGCAAGTTATGTACAGTTAAATGAAGAAGAAATTAAAAAATTTAAACCTTTAGTTGTCTTAGTTGACAAGAAAAATAAGATTACTAAAATGATTGAGCATTAGTTATTTTAGATAATTGCAGATATAATAGTCTAGTCGATAATTATAAAAAAATGCCTATTGCGATCCGTTAGCTAACGGACGGTGGTCGGGTTGATTGGGTGGTTATAGGGCGAGTTAAATGTAGTACCTATCAAGTTCATTATTTCTTTTGCATTATGACTAGATATTTAAAACCTCTTAAATAGAAATTAAATCTTCTGGCGCGGTTATGCCAAATTCCAGTATTAGAGGTTTGGTTATGTCTTGTTACACAAATTATATCAAGGGTTTCAAAATATTTTTGCAAGCGTTGATAGAGAAGAAAACCAGTTGGAGTAAATTTCTTTTTTATCCATTGATCACCAATAAGCCAAGCCATCACTTTACCAGGTTTAAGAATTCTATAAATTTCTTTTGCAACTTTGTCTAATTCGTTAAAAAAAATGGGGTCCTCGCAAGATATTTTACCAATACACTTTTTATTATCTGAATACTTTATGTTATCTGAATAAGGAGAATCAATGAATACAAAATCAACTGAATTATCTGAAAGTGGAATCTTTCTTGCATCGTTTTTAATCACGTCTGGTCTCACCACATTTAAATCATATCCAATAACTCTACGATTTAATTCATTTGCAACATCAATAGTTGTTCCACTGCCACACATTGGATCTACTACCAAATCATTTTCTTTTGTATAACGTTTGAGTAAGTTCCAAATAACGAATGCAGGGGTTACGCCATTATATTTATTGTCACCGTGAGGTTTATCGCCATAATTTTGAGTTGGAAAATCCCAAAGAGTAGTTGATTCAATAATTAATTCTTTTTTGGATTTTGGCATATCAAAGAAAATTTATTTTATTAAAATTTTAAGATCGTCAATAAATTTATCAAACATCTTAACTTTTTTACTTTCATCAATATCTGTTTCGCTAAGAACATAACTACCGTCTAAATCTACTTCAACAATTGCTCTGCCTTTTTTTGACGGTTTTTTAATTGTAAGAGTACCATCCTCATCTGGCGTAACAAAATAAACCTTTATGTGTTGTGTCACTTTGTCAGAAGCGAGTTTTATCTTCCAATAACCAGTCTGAGCGATACGTTCTCTAAGTGTTACTTTACTAGAAAGAACTGCAACCACCTTAGACGTCTTTGGATTGTATATTATTATATCAACATCGGGTAGATGAGAACCGTAGTCTCCATAATCAATTAAAAGATTTCTTTTTACTAATCCCAACTCTTTAGAAAGATTTTCACCGTTTGTTCTTTCAAGAGAATTACCATTTACTACATCAAGCCCCAAACTTTTAACTTCATCGGTAATTATATACTCAATTAACTTCTCAAGATTCTTTCCCTTAAATGCACGCCAAGATTGTTCGTGGTCTGATCCATTAAAATCTATTTTATGTTTAGCTTTTGCTTCTCTTAGAAGATTTGAAATATGGCGATAAGCTTCTTTACCGTACTTCTCTTTTTTCTTATTGTATAGTGAAATAAGATCATTAATTGTCATAATTTTTCCATTACTAATATATATTCTGTTGGATAAGCCAATTTTAGACTATCGCTAGAGGATTTTACAAATTGACCATTTGAAATATCTCTAGTTGAAGGTAACATTTTGGACGGAATTTCGCGGTGAATAATATCATAGGTTCTAAATCCAATATTTTCCAATTGTTCTTTAAAAATTTCTGCATTTAATATTTTTACACCCTTAAATTGAGTGTTGCCAATTACAATACAAGCTTTGCCACTCTTTTTTAAAACCCTTTTCATCTCAATAAATGATTCTAACATATCAGCGAAATAGTTTTTAACTTCTCTTCCTTTTTTATTATCACCCAATAATAAAAATGTTTCTTCTGCTAATGAACTTTTTAAGTCAACTGCTTCTCTTTCTTTATACGCGCTGCCAATGAATTTTTTTCTAAATTCTGAAAGTTCATCTAAATAGCCAAACCATAAAGAAGGCAATTGATGTAAATCCGCATATTCATAGGAAGTAACGTAAGGAGGACTTGTTATTATTAATGTCGCTTTTTCATCTTCAAAAGGTAAATTTCTCGCATCCTCACATCGAACAATTCTATAATTATTTATTTCCTCTTTTATCTTTACATCTAATATTTTATCAAAGTAATAATGCTTGCGAATCATTTTCTTAAGTTGATTCAAAAATAAAGGAAGTGGTTCGTAGATTTTTTTATTTTTATCTCTTGTTGGTTTTACACTTTTTTGTAACCAGATTGAGCAAGATTTTAATATTTGTGCAAATGCTACAAAGAAAAAATCTCTTACATCTTTATTTTGAATTTCCAATATTCTCGTAAATATTATGGATAATTTGTCTTTTTGTATTGGCAAAAACCAATAATCAATTCGTTCATTATTCGGCAATAGCTCTTTAGATTTATTTAGGAAAAAATCATATTGGCCATTTAATCGATTTTGTAAATCAAGTTCTATTTTATTCATTTCTCCCATTAATGCTAAAGGTTTAATAGGAGTGGTTTTTACTTTTGTAACAAGGTAAGCAATGTCGTTTATATCTGTACCAATACCGATTCTTTTATTTACAATCGATTCAACTATAGTTGTTCCACTACCCATAAATGGATCAATCACTATATCATTTTCTTTGCTAAGCTCATTTATCAGCCGTGAAGCAAGCTGAGGAATAAATTTTGCAGGGTAGGTATAATAACCATGCGTAATATATGTTGTATCTTTTATGGTTTTGTCAGCGAAAGACCAAGACTTATCAACATTAATTTTTAATAAAATTTCTTTTTCTATGGATAATAATTCTTTCATTTGTCTTATTCTTTTTCACAAAAATAACCGTTAACAAGCATAGATGATATGATTGTAAAAATAATAATTATATTACACGAACATTTATTTTCTGGAATTTTATACTGTGTGCAGTTTAAGTCTAAAAATCATTTTTTAATGGTTTAATAAAATTACACATCATAATTAAGAACTTACTCAATAAGACCTGCACAAAAATATTAAAATTATCATAAATCAACAAAATAAAAATGTCAAATGTTTTCTCTTATATCTTCTTCAATTTTATCTCTAAGAATAATTTTTATTAAAGATTGATAAGGGACATCTCTTTTATTTGCAATTCTTTTTAGTTCGTCAATAAGTGATTCGGTAAGAGGTAAAAATACAAATTTGTTCGAAAAACAAATTTAACAATCTAGTAATTAAACAACGTAAAAATAATAAATATTGATGTTTATTATTTTTCTGGGAAAGGTAATATTCGCACTCTTTCTTTATTTTTATCAACAGTTATGAACGCACCTTTTATAAGTATCGATTCATATCTTTCTAAAACTTCTATGATTTTTTTTGCTGATTGTTCTGGCAAAATGTTCTGTGCCCGTATTTGAATAACGCTTGGTCCTTTCACTCTAGTTGTTGCTAACATTGTCCCGAAGTCTAAATCGTGTGTAAATACAATATGTTGGTTATTTCTTGCCCATTCCATTATAGTGTTATCCGTTGTTTTAGGATTGCCAATATTTGACCAATGAATCGATTCAAAATTATGGGTTTTAAATACTTCAACCCAACATGGTGAAAGGTTCATGTCGATTAATATCTTCATGCAACTTCTAGTGGTAACTCAATTTCTTCTACACGCCAAGCCGCATATTCAAGTGCAGCGCGAATATCTTCATCTTCCAAGTATGGATAAGCATCTAAAATTTCTTTTTTAGAAATTCCCGAAGCAATTAATCCAATAATGGTTCCTACTGTAACACGCATACCACGAATACATGGTTTTCCTCCCATAACATCTGGAGCGAAAGTAATTCTTTCAAACATTTTCATGAGCTACTCTTAATTTATATAAAAATTTTTTGATAATCGAAAAAACTTGTTCAACAAAATTTTTTACAAACAACAAAACAAAGTTAAACAAAAAAAAACAATATTATTAAGTTCTATTTTGATAATAAATAATCAGCCACTTTCTCTTATCTCTTCTTCAATTTTATTTCTAAGAATAATTTTTATAGGGCATTAAAAATAATGTTAAAAATTTAATATTTTCCAATAAAAAATTGTAAGTACAGAAAGATAAATGGATTCCCTTTTGCAAGGGAATGACAATTTAACAATTAAACAATTTAGCAATCAAACAATTTAGCAATCAAACAATAATAAACAATAACAAATAACAATATACTTGACAAAACGATAAGATGTTTATATATTTGTTTAACCAAATAAAAAAAGTGAGGTAAAAGTGGAAAAGCAAAAAGAAAAATTCGAGATCATACCTACATTTCAAAATAACGATACATATTATG
>JAFGPR010000211.1 GCA_016936095.1 Ignavibacteriales bacterium
ATTTGTCCTTTATATTTTGGAACAACGGTTGGAGGTGCTCCTCCAAATCCGAGTTTATATTCTTCTTTGAATAAGTCTTGGCTACGCAAAATTCTTTTAAGAAATTCATCGGTTAAAATTATTTTCCATTTTTCAAAAATAAAATCAAGTTGCTTTCCTAAATCGTAAGGCTCTTTTAAAATTGGTGTCTTGAAAAATGTAAATATATCTTGATTTTCTGGTCCGAATTTTTCTTCATTTTGGAAAAATGTATCAAGTAGTTTTATTGCTTCTGAGTAGCCGTCTTGATTTATAAAATATTCATCATTGTATAATTCCTTGATTCTGTTAGCGGCGGTATTCAAATTTGCAAAATGTAGCAGAATAAATTCTTCTAAAACAATTTCTTTGTTTGTTTTATTTTCTGTTGATCCTTCTAAATATTGGTCAATAGTTATTTCATTTCTATAAACTGATATTGGAGGAAAAATTTGGACAAAATCTTTTAGTAGAGCATCAATCTCAATTTCTTTTAAGTTAGTATTAAGATGATTTATAGCTTTTTTAAATACACCCGGGTTTACTTGTAGTTGATATTGGTCGAATAAAAAATGATAAATTTCATCAAGTAATCCAACTGCATTTATCTCACCAGCTGTAACTTTATTGTTCTCTTCCCTTTGTGAATTGATTTTCAGTGCAAGTTTTCTTGTCTCATAAAAATTGGCTAATACAACATTACCTGTAATAGTAAAAAGTTCGTCTTCAATTTCATACTTTCTTCTAATCTTATTAGCAATATGAAATTCGAATTTAATTTTAGAAAAAGTGGAAATTTGATCAATTTGTCTGATTTTAATAATGTTGAAATTAGACATCTACAAAACCTTTGGATAAATTTAATTAAGGATAAAAAGTATTATTATTAGATTACAAATATAATAAACTTAATTTTCATAAAACATTTATTTGTTAAGGACCTAGTTAAAATAGAAGAATAAGAACATTTTTGTGTAATAACTATTTTAGCAGTCAGTATGCTTTCTTAAGAGAATAACAAACTTGATCCTTTTCAAAATTTATATAGGAGTAAAAAATCAAAAAAGATGCTAAAAATACTTTACAAATAAAGCTTTTTAAACAACTTCATATTATTTTTAAATGTGTGTTTTAAAATCCAAATTAAGTATGTATAAATATTAATTTAAAAAAAATAAACATTATTATGAAAAATTGGTGTTCTTTGTATTTTATTTTTTTATTATTAATTTCAGAATTGGCAATAAGTCAAGAAAGCATCCCAGATACCAGTTGGTGGGTTACAAATGGTGAAGTCCATACTATTACAGTAGATAGTGATTATACTTATATAGGAGGATCATTTACTCAAGTCGGTCCAAGAACTGGTTATGGGGTTAAGCTGAATATGATTGATTCAATTTATGATAAAAATTTTCCTGAAGTTAATGGAACAATATGGGTATCAGTACCTGATGGGGATGGTGGATGGTACATAGGGGGTTACTTTACGAAAGTAGGAAATTATGATAGGAACCGTATTGCACATATAAATTCAGATGGAAGAGTTGATGAGGATTGGAATCCGAATGCGGATTATGTTGTTAATACTATTGCTCTTAACGGGAGTGATATATATGTTGGAGGAAGTTTTCAAAATATCGGGGGACTTCCGAGGAAATATATTGCAAAATTAAATACTACTGATGGGAGTGCAGATGTAAATTGGAATCCAAATGCCAATCATACCGTTTATGCTCTAGCTGTTATTGAAAGCGATATATATGCTGGGGGGTCTTTTACTAATATCGGTGGTCAAGATAGAAATAGGTTAGCAAAATTAAATAATACAGATGGGAGTGCATATGTAGATTGGAATCCAGATGTTAATCATTATGTTTATACAATCGCTGTAAATAGTAGTGCTATTTATATTGGTGGTACTTTCACAGTAATAGGTGATAGTACAAGAAGTAAAATAGCAAAAATAAATACTACAGGTGTTATAGATTCTTGGAATCCAAATTCGAATGGTATTATAAGAGTAATTACTTTAGAAAATGATGATTTATATGTCGGTGGAGATTTTACTAGTATTGGTGGACAATCAAGGAATTATATAGCAAAGTTAAATAGTTCAGGCTCAGTAGATTCATGGGCTCCAAATGCAGATGCGCCCGTTTATACAATAGCGTATAACGGTGATTATGTATTCGTTGGTGGAAATTTTCAAAATATTGGTGGACAAGAAAGACACTATATTGCTAAGTTGAATTCTTCAAGTTCAGCTGAATCTTGGAATCCAAATGCAAATTTTTATGTTAATACAGTATCAATAAGTGGGAGTAATGTATATGTCGGTGGAGATTTTACAAGTATAGGTGGCGAAACTAGAAATAGAATAGCAAAACTTAATAGTGCAGGAAGATTAGAATCTTGGAATCCAAGTTCTAATTCTAGTGTTTGGATACTTAGCATTAGTAAAAATTTTGTTTACGCTGGTGGTACTTTTACTAATATTGGTGGGGAACCAAGAAATTATATAGCAAGGTTAAATAAAACTTCTGGCGAAGCAGATGAATCTTGGAATCCAAATGCAAATAATTGGGTACGAGCGATAATAACGAATAATGATTATATATATGTAGGTGGAAATTTTACTAATATAGGTTGTAAGAATAGGAAATATATCGCTAAGTTGAATAGTACTACAAGCGAAGCAGATGAAACTTGGAATCCTGATGCAAATGGCGTTATTAGGGCAATAACATTATCTGGTAATCATATATTTACGGGTGGAGTATTCACAAATATTGGAGGACAGTCGAGAAATTATATTGCTAAGCTAAATGATATTGATGGTAGTGCAGATGTTACTTGGGATCCAAATGCAAATAATACTGTTTATGCAATAGAAATTGAGGGAAGTGATATCTATGTTGGTGGTAGTTTTACAAATATTGGTGGTCAAGATAGAAATAGGATAGCAAAGTTAAATAATACTAATGGAAGTGCAGATTCAATTTGGAATCCAAATGCTAATAATCATATTTCGACAATAGAAATAAATGGTAGCTATGTCTATATTGGTGGAAGTTTTACGAATATTGGCGGTCAAATTAGGAATAGAATTGCAAAGATTGATAGTATTGGTGCTGTGGACTCATGGAATCCAAATGCTAATGATTTAGTTAATAAAGTTATTTATAATAATAATTGTTTATATGTTGGGGGTCGTTTTAGAAACATTGGTGGTTTTGACCAGAGATATTTTTGTGGATTTAAGACTAAAATGTCTGGTAATATTCAATTACAACTAAGAGTCTTTTTACAAGGAGCATATCGATAAGGTAATGAGATTAAAAGGATTTTCTTAATACTGGCAATAATTAATAATCAACTCTTATATTACTACATCTCTCTAATCATCAAATAAATGTTCTTTTCGCATTTAATATTTATATTAAAATTCATTCATATTATTTAGTAAATTTGCAAATAAAAAATATTTTTTTATGTCAACACCTTTAATGCAGCAATATTACAAAATAAAAAAGCAATATCCCGATACGGTTTTGCTTTATAGAATGGGCGATTTTTTCGAAACTTTTGAAGAAGATGCGAAAATTGCTTCTAAAGTTCTAGGAATAACTCTGACAAAAAGAGCTAATGGTGCTGCAGGGGAAGTTCCTCTTGCCGGTTTTCCACATCACGCTTTGGATTCTTATCTACCTAAATTAGTTCGTGCGGGATATCGTGTTGCTGTATGTGAACAGATTGAAGATCCAAAACTTGCCAAAGGAATTGTAAAACGTGATGTAATTGAAGTCGTAACTCCGGGAGTCGCTTTTTCTGATAATTTACTTGAAAATAAAAAGAATAATTATCTCGTTTCCATTTTTTCAGAGAAAAATTTATTTGGTGTTTCATTTTGTGATATTTCAACAGGTGAATTTTATCTTTTTGAAATACC
>JAFGPR010000024.1 GCA_016936095.1 Ignavibacteriales bacterium
TATTGCTCCCTGTCCGGAATTTATTTTAATTATCTGTAATTTATCGTTTATATCAAATTTAGTTATTGGTTTAATATTTAAATCTGTCATTTTATAAACCGCAAATTTTATTTACTTTTTCTTTTACATTTAGAAGAATCTTTGCATTTAGCAAAAATGTAGAAACTATGTTCTATGTATTCAAAGTTTTTTTCTTCACATATTTTAAGGGCAAATTCTTTTATATCCTTTGTTGAAAACTCTTCTATTCTTGCACAATCGAGACAAACAATATGTTCATGAAAATCATCTTCAACAATCACCTCGTATGTTCTCTTATTATCATGAAAGTGACGCGTTCTTAGAACACGGAATTTCTCCAATAAGTCGAGTGTATTATAGACAGTTGCCCGGGATACATTCGATTTTTTGTTCTTCATTGACAAGTATAACTCATCAGCAGTAAAATGTCGCTTATAATCAATTGCGGCATCAAGTACTTCAATCCTTTCGGGAGTGTTGCGTAGCTTATCTTCCTGCAATAGTTTCTTGTAAATGTCGTGCAACTTATCTTTGTTCATTTCTAATTTAGATTTAGTCTACATAATAATTTTTACAATGCAAATATAACATAAAGTTATATTCCATCAAAAATTTTTAATTTATAAAAATAAATAGTATTTTTACATTATAATGAAATAAATAATTTGTTAAATGACTCCAACTTTAAAAACAATAAAATTAACTTGGGATATAATAATAATAATATCAATAATTATTATTACTTTTTTCATTCCCCTTGAGATTATTTATAAGACAAAACTTACACAAATATTCGATAATTACTATTGGATTTTTTCCTTAATATATATGATCGATTTAATTTTTTGCATTATTCAAAAAGACCGTTATTCTAAAAATATATATAGTGATTCTAAAAAATCAGAACATAAGTATTACAAAACTTGGTTTATAGTTGATTTTATTGCTGCTTTACCTCTCGAATTTTTATTTGGATGGAAAGTTCTCCGAATATTTAGATTAGTTAAGATTGCTAAAGTAGTTCATATTTCTAATAACTTTTCCAAAGATGTTTTTAGATATTCTACTCTTATTAAAATCACAATATTTAGCTATTGCTTTATAACTTTTATTCATTTCAGCAGTATCGTTTGGACACTTATAAGTGGAGTAAATCCATTAGTCAACAATGCCACAAATTATATCCAAAGTATATTTTGGACGATAACAACTATTACATCCTTTGGTAATGTGGACATAAACACAAATTCAAATTCTCAAATGATGTATTCTATTTTTATAATGCTGATTGGCATTGCCATTTTTGCAATAATAATCGCTTATATTGTAAATTATTTTTACAGAAAACATATAAACAGAAACAATTATCGTCAAAACATTCGACGACTTCATTTTATTGCAAAAAATCGTCAGATACCACAAGAGTTAGTAAAGCGAATTGAAGATTTCTACAAATATAAATTTGAAATTCAAAAAGATTTTAACGAAACTCAATTTTTAGAAAGCTTGCCTGCCGCATTAAAAAATGAAACATCATTGTTTTTAATGAAAACATCAATCGAAAAAATGCCCCTGTTTAGGGATACTGACGAAGATTTTATTAATGAATTAGCACTGGAATTAAGACCAATACTTTTAACTCCGGGAGATTTTGTTTTCAAGGCAGGTGAGTTCGGTGATGAAATGTTTTTTGTCCTTAGTGGTGAGCTGGATGTATTTACCAAAAAAGATAATTTCTATCTGACCACTCTAAAGAAAGGTGATTTCTTTGGTGAGATTGCTTTATTTTATGATAAGCCTCGTACCGCATCTATACACGCTATTACATTTTGTGAGATTTATTCATTACACAAAGAAGAATTCAATTCTGTCATGGCTAAATACCCAAAAATTTCAAAACAAATAAAATTGAAAATTGATAAATTCCTACAATCAACTTCTTAAGGTAAAATAACAATGAAACCAATACCAACAAAAGATGACCTGTTGAATGCTCGTCAAAGAATTCAAAAATATATTCACAAAACTCCTGTAATGACTTCTCGTTCAATTAACGAACTTCTGCAATGTAATTTATTTTTTAAGTGCGAAAATCTTCAACGTGCTGGTGCTTTTAAAATGCGTGGCGCTACCAATGCATTACTTTCTCTTAGTAATGAAGAATTAAAAAAAGGTGTGATTACGCATTCATCAGGTAATCATGCAGCCGCATTAAGTCTAGCGGCAAAAACATTCAAAACAAAGGCAACAGTAGTAATGCCGAGGACTGCACCTGAATTTAAAAAACAATCAGTAGTTAATTTCGGTGCTGAGGTCATATTTTGCGAACCAACAGTTGAATCAAGAGTTACTACTACTAATTCATTAATTGAAAAATATAATTATACTCTCATTCATTCCTATGATAATCCGAATATTATTGCAGGTCAATCAACTGCTGCTTGGGAATTATTTGAAGAAATACAAAATTTGGATTTTATAGTTTCCCCAGTCGGTGGAGGTGGTGTATCAAGTGGGGCTTGCCTTGCATGTAAGTATTTCAATCCAAAGGTGAAAGTGATTGGTGCTGAACCAAAAGGTGCTGATGATGCTTATCGTTCTTTAAGAGATAAAAAAATCTATCCTTCAATCAATCCGAAATCTATTGCCGATGGTTTATTAACACAGCTTAGTGAATTAACTTACAGCATTTTAAGTGAAAATATTAAGGAGATTATTACAGTTGATGACGATAAAATCGTTGAAGCTATGAAATTAATTTACGAGCGGTTAAAAATCATTGTTGAACCTTCATCAGCAATTACTCTTGCAGTCATACTTGAAAAGAAGGCTCAATTTAAGAATAAAAATGTCGGTTTGATTATTACTGGTGGTAATGTAGATTTGAATAAACTACCTTTTTAGTCCATTTTTTTATTAAAATAATTTATTTAAAAATTATTTTTTTTTATAATTTTTTTGTTAATTTTGTTAAAGGTAAATTTTATTAAATTGTATATAAGTGTAAAGTGGGGCTAAAAAATAAAATCTTTCCATTAATTTTCATTTAAGTATATTTTTAAAAACTCAAAAAAAATATTATTAAAAAATTTATTTATTAACAAAGGAGAACATTTTATGAGAAAATTAATTCTCACACTTCTTATTATGGTTGTAGGGACTTCTTTTTACTTCGCACAACAACAGGTTCTTAAACCGACGAAAGTTGTTGAACCTGTTTATCATGATCTTTCTCCAGCTTTACGGGATATTGAACCCATTTTACCGGGTATAATTGACCATAAAGCTTGGAAAGAATCCGAGGTTAAAAAAGTACCAAACCAAAGATTTATCAAAGAAGGAAATGAACCTTTAGCACCTGAAAATATTGGACCTGATCCAGTACTACAGATGTATATGGGTATAAATGCTGCTATGGCACCCATATTAAACTTTGAAGGTATAGCTAACATTAACGCTGTTTATCCACCGGATACGGATGGTGATGTTGGCCCTAATCACTATGTGCAAATGATAAATTTATCTTTTGCTATATTTAATAAGAGTGGGACACTTTTATATGGTCCCGTTGATAATAGTACTCTTTGGAGCGGATTTACTGGTCCATGGTCTGGTTCAAATGATGGTGACCCTATTATTCTTTATGATCAACAAGCTGACAGATGGTTATTCAGTCAGTTTGCTTTACCAAACTATCCTAATGGTCCATTTTATGAATTAATTGCAATATCTCAAACTGGCGACCCGACTGGACCTTGGTATCGTTATGCATATTCTTTTACAGATATGTGTGACTATCCTAAATTTGGGATTTGGCCAGATGCATACTACATGTCAATCAATAATTTTGCCAGCGGTACATTAGGTTGGAATGGTGTAGGTGTCGCTGCATTAGAAAGAGATAGTATGTTAGTAGGCGGAACAGCCAGAATGGTTTATTATCAATTAAGCTCATCAGCTGATCCATGGAGTTTTTTACCCTCTGATTGGGATGGAACAAGTACACCTCCAGTAGGAGCACCAAATTATTTTATTTATGCAGCTGACGATTATTATTGGGGCGGTGCTGACAGATTAGAGATTTACGAATTTCATGTTGACTGGACAAATACTTCAAATTCTACTTTCACTGGTCCAACAGCTTTAAGCACAGCTTCATTCGATATGTATCTTTGCGGTGCAACAAGAGATAGATGTATAACACAACCCGGGACTTCTGTTATGCTTGAAGCTATTCCCGACAGATTGATGTTTCGGTTACAATATAGAAATTTTGGTTCTTATCAAGCAATGGTAACTAATCATACAGTTGATGCAGATGGAAGCGGTAAAGCTGGTATTCGATGGTATGAATTAAGAAATACTGGTACAGGTTGGGGTATCCACCAACAAGGTACCTATTCACCTGATAGCGATCATCGCTGGATGGGCAGCGTAGCAATGGATGGACAAGGCAATATTGCTCTTGGATATTCAGTTTCAAGTAGTACTACTTATCCATCAATAAGATATACAGGACGCTATGCAAGTGATCCATTAGGACAAATGACATTTACAGAAGAAAATATTATGACTGGTTCTGGTTCTCAAACTGGTAGCGCAGCTCGTTGGGGAGATTACAGTATGATGTCTATTGATCCTACTGATGACCAGACATTCTGGTACACACAAGAATATATTCAAACAACAGGTTCTGTTAATTGGCAAACAAGAGTTGCGTCTTTCCAATTTGCTTTAGCAGCTGGTCCAACAATAAGTCTTTCCGATGATACTCTTACTTTCGGAACAACTTATGTTGGTTTCCCAGATACTACAACATTAACAATTAGAAATCTTGGTGATGCAAATCTCAATATAACGGATATAACAACTGATAACCCAGAATTTTCTGCAACACCTAGTAATTTTACTATAGGTCCTGGAAGCTATCAAAATGTTGTTATTGAATTTGATCCAACTACTGCTGGTTCCAAAACCGGAACTTTAACAGTACTAAATAACGATTCAACTGTTACGGTATATTGTCTGGGAGAAGGAGCAGTACCACCTGATATAGATGTTACTCCTACCTCCTATGATGTTACTCTTAATTCAGGTGATTCAACAACACAGCAAATGAATATTGCTAACAATGGATTGGGTGATCTGTTCTTTAATATAACACTTCAGGAAGGGACACCACCACTTTTCATGCCATTTATTATTAAATCAAAAGATGAAGTACTCGGAAGAAATGCTCAGCCATTAAATGACCCTTACTTACTTGATATATACTCAGATTTTAAAACAAATTCGAATCCAATTTCTATCCCATTTGAAACTAATAAAATTATGTATGATCCAGGAGATATTGTATTAACTCATTCTGCTAGTCAATCAATTATATCAGGGAATTCAGTTTCTTGTAATTCAGGTGGTTACCATACAGATAACTCCTATTGGAGATCATTTGATTTAAATTCATTCGGCATCTATTCGGGTTTAAATGTTAAAGCAGTTGAAGTTGGAATTGAAACGGCTACTTCATCCGGTTCGGGACAACCTCTGACTGTTAATCTATACACATCAGCTGGTGCATTCCCTGGTGGAGCTCGAACTCTAATTGGAACTGCTTCAACAACCGTTATGGATCAATCTGGAACAATAATTTCAATACCAGTCACAGCAACTGTTCCAGCGGGATCAGAACTTGTTGTTGAAATATTTACACCAAATGGTCAAGCAACTGGTAATAGTTTCTTTATCGGAAGCAATAATTTGGGCGAAACTGCACCAAGTTATTTATCAGCAGCAGATTGTGGTGTTCCAACACCAGTTACAACAGGCAGCCTTGGCTTTCCAAACATGCATATTGTTATGAATGTTGTAGCTGGTAATAGCTGGTTATCATTATCAGAATATTCAGATACTGTTCACGCTTCTGCAGTTAAATCTATAAATGTTAAATTTAACGCTAAAGAATTATTTGATGGTGATTATTATAATGATATTATAATAGCTAATAACGATCCTTCTAATCCTGAAGTTATCGTCCCAGCACATTTGCAAGTTAATGGTATTCCTGATATTTCAGTTTCTGATGATTCATTGTTTTACGATACAACATTTATCGGTAAAACAGACACTACTATTTTAACAATTGAAAACACTGGTACTAAGACGCTTAGCATTACAAATATTTCTACAACGGAAGATTATTCTGTTAACTTAACTTCCCTTTCAATTCCACCTTCACAGAGCGAAGATGTACAAGTTGTTTTTACACCGACATCGCAAGGTAAAATAGATGGAATTTTAACAATAACAAGTGATGACCCCGATGAATCTCCATTGAATGTTTATCTCTTTGGTACTGGTATAAATCCACCAATAATTGGTGTCAATCCAACATCATTTGATGAAAGTGTGATGGCTGGTGATAGCGTAATTAAAAATCTAAGGATATCAAATACAGGCACTGCAAATTTATTATTTAATATTGATTTCTCCATACCAACAAGTTACCGATCAACTATTCATATTCCAGCAAGTGATGGTAATTTCCCAAAAGGATTTTATGAACCATCTACTGGTGTTCCCCCAAGCGATGGGAAACCGACAAGCAAGTCAGATTCGCCATCTATTACACTGGCTAGTATAATGGGATATGGTATTGAAGAATCAAATGATATTTTCGTTAATTTTGATTTAACAAATCCTAACACATTAAATACAATTGCTGCATTTACCCATACTACTTTTTCGAATGCTGGTGACTTTGAAATTGATGACCAATCATTTGTTTATGAATTAGATAATGCAAATAATTTTGTTAAAATTGACATTTCTACAGGAACAGTAACTCCACTTACATCTCCGAGTATTGCTGCAGATTGGACAGCAATGGCTGTTGATCCAGTTTCAGGAATTTTATATGCAATAGGTGGTGATAACTTATATACGATTGATCCAACAAATTCTAATACAACCTTAATCGGAGCAACTGGTCAATCGCTTGTTATTGGTTTAGCAATAGACGATGAAAGTAATATGTGGGCTTACGAATTAACTAATGATAATTTCTTGTCAATTGATAAATCAACTGGTTTAGCAACTGTTGTTGGTTCAATCGGTTTTGATGCAAACTTTGGACAAGGAATGACTTGGAACGCTAATGACGACCAGATATATATGACTGCATTTAATAACTCCGCATTCCAACCTGAACTAAGATTAGTGGATAAATCAACTGGTAACACTTCTCTTATTGGAGCAATAGGTAATGTCGTGCCAAGTGGAACTTGCCAATTAGGTTGGTTGGCAATACCAGGTGCTGGAGGTTGGTTAAAATTAAGTGATTTATCTGGTGTTGTTCCCGGTGGTACATATTTGGATATTGATGTTCTTTTTGATGCATCTAAACTTGTAGATGGAGATTATTATAAAAATATAAATATTCATAGTAATGATATAGTGAATCCTTTAGTTGTTGTTCCAACTCATTTACACGTAACAGGTATTCCTGATATTGCTGTATCTAATGATACACTAACTTATGATTCATTATTTATCGGTTTAACAGACACAAAGACATTAACGGTTAGCAATCCTGGCACAAAAACTCTAAACGTTAGTAATATCGCAACAACAGGTGATTTTACTGTTGATTCA
>JAFGPR010000212.1 GCA_016936095.1 Ignavibacteriales bacterium
GATATTGATGAATATAAGAAAGCAAAATTTTATTTAGAAAAAATTTTATCAATCGAACCAAACTTTATTTGGGTACGTGATGAATTATATCCAAATTTCTTGAAAGAAATGAAAAATTAATCCGAAAAATTTTTGTTTTTTAGTGTCCTTGTGGCAAAAAAAATATGGCAAAAAAAGTTTTAATAGTTGGTGCAGGTATAGGTGGTTTAGCAACTGCTTTGCGACTTGTTAAAAGAGGATTTGAAGTAGAAATACTTGAAAAAAATTCCCAAGCAGGTGGACGACTAAACCAGTTAAAAAAAGACGGTTTTACTTTTGATACTGGTCCAAGTTTCTTCAGTATGTCTTATGAATTCAAAGAATTAGCTGATGATTGTAATATTGCTTTACCTTTTGAAACAATAGAACTCGATCCCTTATATACTGTAAATTTTGCAGGTTTGGATAGAAGTTTTATCCTTTACAAGGATATAGAAAAACTCGCTGAGCAGTTTGAAAATGTTGAGCCCCGTTTTGAGCAAAAAATGAAACTGTATTTATTGGAAGGTAAAAGAATATTTGATGGAACAGTTGATATAGTTGTAAGAAGAAATTTTAATTCTGTGTTTGGTTATTTGTTTACGCTGATGAAAGCACCACCCAGACATTTACCAAAACTATTCAGAAATTTCTGGCAGCAGGTATCTAAATATTTTTCTTCTGATGAAGTCAGGCAAATAATCTCTCTTGTTGCTTTTTTCTTGGGCCGAACACCTTTTAATACCCCCGCGGTTTACACTTTGTTATCATACACAGAATTTCAACACGATGGTTATTATAATGTAAAAGGAGGAATGTATAAAATTGTTGAAGGATTTGTTCAGTTATTAAAAAAACAAAATGTGAAATTTCATTACAATACTGAAATTGTAGATTATAAAGAAACCAATGGCAATTTAAATTACTTGATAGATGACGATAATAAAAAATGGTATTCAGATATTTACGTTATTAATTCGGATGCTGCACTATTCAGAGGAAAGGTTTTCAAACGGAAAAATTTTTCAGAAGAAAGACTTGATAAAATGATTTGGACTATGGGACCATTGACAATATATCTTGGTGTTGATACAAAATTGCCGAATGTAAGTCACCATAATTATTATCTTGGTAAAAATTTCAGAGATTATGCAGATAAAATTTTTACTGCTTCGTCTATCGAGGATGTTCCTTATTATTATGTCAATGTGCTATCACACACAAATCCTGAGTGTGCTCCAAAAGGAAGTGAAAGTTTATTCTTTGTTTGTCCGGTTGCTGATTTAAGATATAAACCTGATTGGTCGGACAAAGAAATTATTGTCGATAGGATCATAAATGATTTTTCCAAACGTATTAAAATTGAGGTTAAAAAAAATATTGTGTCCGAAACAATTTTAACTCCAATTGATTGGGGAAAAGAATACAATTTACATAGAGGTAGTGGTTTGGGTTTATCACATAATTTAAGTCAAATTGGCGGTTTCAGACCAAAGAATTATGACGAGAAATTCAAAAATGTTTTTTATGTAGGTGCTTCAACCGTTCCAGGGACGGGATTACCAATGGCAATAATTGGTTCAAAATTAGTAACGGAGAGAATTGAAAAGTATGGAATTGTATAAGAAAAATTCATTTCAGTGCAGTAAGATTACAACATTGAATTACAGCACTTCATTCAGTATGGGCATAAAATTATTTAAGAAAAAGTACCGTATGCCTATATATGCTATTTACGGCTTTGTCCGTTTTGCTGATGAAATTGTCGACACTTTTCACGATTTTGATAAAGAAAAACTTCTACAGAAATTCAAAGAGGATACGTGGGATGCCATTAAAACAAATATAAGCACAAATCCGATTCTGCATAGTTTTCAGGAAGTAGTAAACGAGTACAAAATAGATCATAAATTGATTGAAGATTTTTTATATAGTATGGAAATGGATTTAACGAAACAGAACTACAAACACTACGAGCAGAAAAAATATATTTATGGTTCTGCGGAGGTCGTTGGATTAATATGTTTGAAAATATTTTACAAAAATGAAGATGAAGAATATAATAAATTATTGTCGCCTGCTCGTAAGTTAGGTGAAGCATTTCAAAAGATAAATTTTTTACGTGATATAAAAGATGATTACCATAACAAAAACAGGATATATTTTCCGAATGTGGACTTAACAAACTTTATAGAAACAGAAAAAAAACTAATTGAAAAAGAAATATGGAAAGATTTTGATGAGGCATATAAAGGGATAATGAACTTGAAGAAAGATGTTAGATTTGGTGTATTATTAGCTTACAAATATTATCTAAAACTACTAAAAAATATTGAAAAAACACCTGCAAATGAAATTCTAAAAAAACGAGTTCGAGTTTCTAATTTTAGAAAAGTTTTACTATATTTATATTTTTTTATTAGACAGAAAATTGATTTGACGTTTTAATTCCGCAAATTTGTATTTTTACTTTAATAATGAGTTTGTTTGTCTTTAAAAAATATTATTTTCATTACCTTGAAAATGAATTTTTCAAATAGTATTTTCAAATCAAGATTCTTAAAATTAAGTTAATAATAAATGTCAAAGAAAAATTCATCTCAAAATGTGATATTACCCCCCCCCCGAAAATTTGTAAATATATCATTCTGTTAATTGGTTTGGTTTTATTTGCTTGCCAAAGTCCTCAAAAGCAATCTATTAAAGTCGAACTATCTGAACAAATAAATTACGGTTTGTTTTCTGTTAATTCTAATGACAAAATTAAAATTGTAATTTACAACGAAAATAAAAACGATACTATCAACTTAAATAAAACTGAAAACGAAATATTCTGTTCAATAGATGCCGAGCAATTACTCGAACAAATCACAAATCTTACCGACACAATAAAATTCAATTTTCTAATAATTGCAGGTGATAAAAGAGTACTACCGAATAATGGTTTAGAAAATATTGGCAAAAGGAAAATATATATTACTAATTCAAATTTACTTCCTGTTGAAAATGCTACTGACCAAATTCACAATGAATTGTTATATTCATTCGACAAACCATACGAAGTAAAATTATTCAGCGAAGTAACATTCAGAGTAGGAATGTCATCTCAAATTATACTTGGGTTTTTTGAGCCCGAGGATGATCAAATATTTGTATATATCAACAAAGAGTTGCAATCCCAGGGGGACAGGCCCATAGTAGCCAGAATGGAATCCGAGGGGAATGATATTTTTTCTGTAAAGGTTCCAATATTTTACAAACCAAACGCTCTGATTACATACAGATTTAGAATTATTACAAAAAGAAACGCAGTATTACCAAACGA
>JAFGPR010000213.1 GCA_016936095.1 Ignavibacteriales bacterium
TATAATTATTTTGCCACGAAGGCACAAAGACACGAAAATATTAATTAATTTTACGAATTACATTTCGTTAGATACCGAAATATAAAATAATGAATTGAATTATGCAAGTGGAGAATAATGTTTTTGTTCTTTTAAATCAATTATTCCCATTAAGCGAGAAGAGATATTTCTCCAATTTGAATTTAAATTGATAGTTCTTATTTTGATTTTATGTTGTTTGTGTTTATAGTTTAAATTATAATCTTTCTCAATTGTTGGATATAATAAGATGCCAGTAGCAGTTTGTGTTTTGTTACTTCCATCTTCTTGGTTTACGAGATAACTAAATAATTGATAAAGATTTTCGGATTTAATTTTTTCTTTGTCATAATTTACCACCATCGTTTCCTTATAAAATTTAGCATCAATTATAATTTTTTCTTCTTCATTTTCGAGAGTGATATCAGTTTCCATTTGAGGTAAATATTTTTCGCTTTCAATTTCTGTCGTTTGGAATTGCCATTTAATAATATCTCTTTTTATGCGATATTTACTCTGTTCAATTTTATAAAAATTTCTAATAAACGCTTCAAACAATTTATTCATTTTTTTATCATCTTTGGTAAAATCGGAAAATTTATATTTCCCCGCCTCTTCTGATGGGAAAGTATTTTCATAAATAATTTTGCAAACATTTAAAATGAAACTATAAAAATGATTATTCCTGTTTAATCTGATTTTATTAAAAAGTGAATTAGTGATTTCTATCGGAGCAATGTCTGGCAGCATTCTTATTAAAGATAAGAGTTCCTGTTTTAATTCTTGAGCGAGTTCTCTGATTTTTATTAGCGTAAAAATTGTTGATACTAAAATTTGGTTAGTTAGAATATTAGATGAGAAATCATCAAAATCACAAATTGTTTTTTGTTTATATATCAACTTGGATTTTAGAGTTTGACTAATTTGAATTTTCCCTTTTACTCCTGACAATACATCAGTATATGGAATGTAGTTTCTATCAATGCCTCTCTTCAATAAAATTTTTGTTGCATTAATTAACACCTTCGCAAATAAATCAAGCAGTTCTGTTTTATCATCAATCGCAACATTTACTCGCTCCTTTTCTTCAAGTTTATCCCAAGCGTAACAAAGAAGGAAGTAAATATTTTCAATTGGTATTTTCATTACTTTTATTAATATCGTAAAATTTCAATTATATAATTTACTTTTGGTAAATCATCAAACCAGATTTCTTCAAGCAGGGGTTTTAATTCAAAAGTTATTATATCATTCCACCATTTCTTCTCATCTTCATCTTTTTGATATGTGCAAAAATAACTATGCCCAATTTGAAATCCTTCTCCAAGATTTAAATCTTTTTTGATTATCTCATTTACTTTTGTAATGGATGAAATTATGTGTTCAATTAACGAATCTGATAAACCATTAATCGAGAGAAAATTACGAAAATTTTCACCGTAATCGGGCTTCAAAGAAACAAATGCAAATCTTCTTCGTAAAGCATAATCAACTATTGCCAATGAGCGGTCGGCTGTATTCATTGTTCCAATAATAAAAAGATTTTTGGGGACATAAAATTTATCGTCTTCATCTTCGGCATAAGTTAATTTCAAAGAAAAATTTTCATCTCTTTTATCTTCTTCGATTAGCATCATCAATTCACCAAATATCTTGCTTAAATTACCTCTGTTTATTTCATCAATAATAAAAAAGAAAGGTCGGTCGGGGTGAGCTAATGCTCTTTGACAAAAAGAATAAAAGATTCCATCTTTCAGGTCAAAAATTCCTTTTTGTGTAGGTCGTAATCCTTGTATAAAATCCTCGTAACTATAAGACTGATGAAATTGTACCATCTCAATATTTGAGTTTCTAACTTCACCCATTATTTGATATGCAATTTTACGAGCAATAAATGTTTTACCAACACCTGGAGGTCCTTGTAAAATAATATTCTTTTTTCGTTTTAGCAGGGATACTATTTGTAAAAATTCTTCTTCGTCAATAAAAGGTTTATCAATATCTTCAGAAAATTTATATCTCTTAATTTTTTCTTCTTGAATGATATTTTTATTATCAATAATCTCACGAATAACATTATACTCTTCTTCCGACAATTTAAAAAGACTGCCTTGGTTATTAATAAAAACTTCGCAGTTTTCAAGTGATGGATTATTTTTAATGTCATTCCAATTGACGGGAATTTCCAATTTTTCAATTAGTTCAAATTCTATCTCTTCGCCTCTCGCTCCGTCATGTATCCCTTTTGTAATTTCAAATATTGCTTTAATCTGTTTCGTTGGTGTGCTTTCATATCCAACAACTAAATCACCAGGTTTAACTTCTTCAAAATATTTATATATCCTTCGTTTGTTACCTATTTCATTGTGGGTTGTATATGTCTCTTTTTGCCCTTCTGTTAAATCACTCATATTCCATATTTTTGGATTTGCATTCAACCACCAATAATTTGTTTCTATCTGTCCATCATCATTTTCGTCTGGAGTATTGATTTCGGAAATAGAGTATTTCAAATTATTGTCATCAAAAACAGATTTAAGTTCGGGATATAATCTTACATATTCACTTAAAATAAATTCCCACGCTCTGGTTGGACTAAAAGTATCCGGTCTAAAAAGTGCTTTATATTTACCACCCGTCGGATAATCTAATGTATCGGGTTTGTATTGGTATATTTTATCAGTTACCCATTTTACTTTTCTTTTGTGATTGAAATTTTCTTTGTCATTATCATAATAATATTGCCCTGTAATTATTCCAATACCCAGACAAGTATTAACCCCTTTAGAAGCAAAAACCAAATCGCCAATTTTTGCCGATATAAACAACCACAGATTCCACACTTTATTTGAAGAATCATCAGGCGATAATCCTGCTGCTTCATTTAATTTTTCTCTTGAATTAATATTAGAAATGTCTTCAACTCCTAAACTTTTATAATTAACTGCAATAATATCTTCCTTATAAAACCTATTCCATTCAATCGCCTGCTCGCCAGGAGCAAATTTATAATAATCACGAATTTCGTTATTGAGTTTAATTATTTCAGGTTTCAAATCTCGTAAATATTCAAGAACCTCATCGTAAGAATTTACTATTTTTAATTTATTAGGTTTCTTTTCCTTTAATGAATATCCCGCAAATCTTCCGGCTTCGGTATTTGAACTCAATTGAACAAAAAATTGATAACTATCTTTATGTGATTCCTTTGTTATGGGGTAAAGGGCAAGCCAACAATATGTACTTCCGAAATTATTTGGACCAAAGAAATCAACAAAATGCAATTCATAGTCATTCAATTCTAGTTCGCTCTTGAGCCTTAATCCAATCTGATTTAAATATACCCTTGTCGTTTCCTTATAAGTTCCCCGATAAAAATAAACGAAAAACACTCTCCATGGTAAATTCCAAACAGTAAAATAATCTCCCTTACCTTTAGTTTCTTTATAGTTATTTAGACTTTCTATTAAGTTCGGTGAATACATTTTGAAATAATTTGTATCTTTATTTCTAATATAATCTTTTACTTCTTCGACTAACTCTGGGGTGATTTTTTTATCATTAATTAAAAGTCTTGCAGTATCCGCTCTTAATAAATTTACGGGCTTAAAATCTCGTTCGGGGTCTCCATACTCATTGAAAATATCTTCAACAATATTCTGAGGTAAAGAATTAATCGCAGTGAATAATTCGTTTGAATCTTCTGAATACTTTTGATATTGCTTTGCGAGGTCAGTTATGTATTGAAATTGTGTTTGCATAATTTAATATCCTTTAAATAAAAAATCCTATAAAATTTAGAACTATTCAAATTTTACTTCAACTATCACAGGCAAATGGTCTGAAATAAAATTATTGTTTTTTGTTCTATCGTCAATGTGGCGGTAAGTTAAAACTTGTAAATTTTTAATAAATATAAAATCAATTCGTTCAGTTATAATAATACTTTCATTAAATCCGTTGAATGTTCCATCAGGGCCATATAATCTTTTTAATGAAACATCCGCTCCATAATCTAATTCGTTTTTTATAATGCTTATTGGTTCACTATCAAGTTCGCAGTTAAAGTCTCCCATTAGAATAATTTTTGAACTATCATTTGTAAACTTATCTATTTTTTTCATAATAAGCTTAGCTGACATCAATCGTGCTGTATCGCCCATATGATCGAAGTGTGTGTTGAAGACATGAAATAATTCCTCAGTTCTCCTTTCTTTGAATAATCCATAAGTGCAAATTCTTTCTAATGCAGCATCCCAACCCACAGACACAATATCGTCAGTCTCAGATAACCAAAAAGTTTTTTGTCTAATTAATTCAAATTTTGATGTATCGAATAAAATTGGAGAAAATTCTCCTTTCTCTTTTCCATCTTCTCTACCAACACCGATGTAAGAATAATTTTGTAACCCATTTGTGATATAGCTTAGTTGATTAATCAATGCTTCTTGCAATCCAATAAAATCAGGTTGATAGCAATTCAACATCTCAATCATTTGATCTTTTCTATTATCCCAAATGTTTTTTCCGTCATTGGGATTATCATATCTTATATTAAAAGACATAACTCTTAGAAAATCCTGAGAATACATCTGTGATAAGAATACAATTAAAAAGAAAAAATATATCCTTAGTCTTCTAAACTGTCTCATTTTTCCTCGTTTTAATTACTTCGTTTTTTGACCTTTTATTTTTCTGTAAATTCCAGCAATGAAATTTACTGCAGGAACTTTCGCTATGTATTCTTTATACTCATCGCCGAATTTTTCAATTAGTAATTTATCCTCTTTTTTTATTGAGATATACATAAAGACAATTCCGGCAATTCCTAAAACAATCAAAGTCCAATGTGGATATAATAATGGTGTAGCAATAAATATTGATAATATTCCGCCAGTATATTGAACATGTCTTAAGATTGAATAAAGCCCAGTCGTAACAATTTTATTCGTATGAACATAAGACTTTCCTTTGGCAACTCCACCCTTAGATTTGAAATAAATAAATGGATAAATAACGAAAACCATTCCTAAAGTCCAAAATATTATACCAAAAATAGTTAATATATCGTTTCCTTTTGGTTCAATAATTTTTAATAATACGAAAGGATTAAGAGGAAAGCATATAATCATCAATAAAGTAGTTACATAATCTAAAATATTAGGTTTGTATTTTATTTGATCCTTCATATTACTTCAACATATATCTAAAATAATTTGGATTAATTTATAAAATAATTTCTAATTTATTTTTCCAAAAATAACGTTTGTGTCGGATACGCAAATTCAATTCCGCGTTTTTCAAACTCTTCCTTTATTTTAAAATTTATCTCCTGTTGTATATCCATATATTTAGTATAGTCGCTGCTGTTAATATAAAACACTATTTCAAAAATCAGACTAAAATCTCCATAAGAAAAGAAGTGGGCGCGATCAAAATCTGTATCTTTTGTACTTTCTACTATCTCTTTTATTGTTTTCGGTATCTCCTTTAATTGTTCTAGAGTAGCTTGATAAGTTACACCAAGTTTAAATACAACTCTACGCCTTTCCATTCTTTTGTAATTACGTACACGTGCGTTAACAAGATCTGTATTAGAAATAACTATTTGTTCACCGCTTATGCTTCGAATTCGGGAAGACTTTATACCGATGTGTTCAACCGAACCGATGTGTTCACCGGTAATTATAAAGTCGCCGACTTCAAATGGACGGTCGAAAAGCATAATAAAATAAGCAAACAAATCCCCAAAAATTGATTGTGCTGCTAATGCAATCGCAATACCACCTACTCCTAAACCAGCAAGAAGTGGGGTAATCTTAACACCTAAATTATCCAATAAGATAAAGATAGCAAAACCCCAAACAAGTATTTTCGCTACAGGAAGCAGTGCCTTTATCGATTGTATATTTTTTTGTTGTTCTTCTTTTTTAACTAAATAAATCTCTACTAAATAGTTAATTATAGAAATTATTAGACGCACAACGAATATGGTTAAGAGAATAAGAAACAAAATATCTATTACTTCTATTGCTGTGGGATGTATAGTTAAAAATTGTATACTTAAATATAAAGCAACAAAATAAAGTAGAGGTAATAATCGCTTTTCAATATTATGGATAAGCAAGTCATCAAAAGTGTTAGCAGTTTTTTGTGTCCACTTTTTAATTTTTCTTAGCACTATATGCTTGAAAATCTTAATTACAATAATGCTAAAGATGAAAGTTGAAAGAAAAAGAAGATAATCTAAAACACGATTGTATAAAAACGTTTGTTCTAAAAATTCTTGAAACATATAAGACTCCTTATATTAAGTCATTTTAAATAAATATATAAGCACGATTTTATTAAAACTAATACTTTCTGATAATTATTTTAATATCATCATCTTCATAGATTTAGAAAAACTATCAGCAGTTATTCTGTAAATATAAACACCATTTGCTAAATTATTCGCACTAAATTGCACTGTATGTTTTCCTGCTTTCATTTCGTTATTGATTAAAGTTGCAATTTCCTGACCGAGTATATTGTAAATTTTTATTGTTACTTTACAATCTAATGGAATTTCAAATTGAATATTTGTTGTCGGATTAAATGGATTGGGATAGTTTTGTGATAAATTATATAAGAAAGGTGAATATATATAAGTTGAATTTTCAATGTTATTTGTGAAATTGCCATAATAAAGTATTGTTCCGCCATCGCCGACCGACCAGCCCTTTGATTCATCCAAGAATTTAATACCATGCAGAGCAATGCCCGATAACCTTTCTTCCACAGACCACTTGAAACCACCGTCATAAGTTTTAAATATTCTACCATCATCAACTACAACCCACCCTATGCTCTCATTAATAAAACTAATTGAAGAAATACTTCTAATTACCCCTCCAATTATTTTATATACTTCACTATTATTCCAAGTAACACCACCATCAGTCGAAAAATGTATTTTATTTATACTGGATGTCCAGACTGAATTGTCAAACGCTTCTAAAGTTCTTAGAAAACCTGATTTAATTAGCACCCAATTTAATCCACCATCTGATGATTTATAAATACCATTATTTGAACTTAACCAACCTAGAGTATCGTTTACAAATATTATCCTTTCGAAATATTCCACGTTAGGTGTATTCTGGAGTGTATCCCAGCTTTGCCCTCCGTTTTCTGTACGAAATATCTTTCCTGTATTACTGTTATTTCCAACAACAAAACCAGTATACGAATTCAAAAAATAGATATCATTTAACCAAGTTGCTGATAACTTTACATCGTTCCAAGTATCACCCTTATTATAAGAAAAGGTAATAAATCCTTTATTACTAACAGCCCAAATTTCATTTTCATTTTTAATTTTTACTGCATTAAAAACTTTTTCTGAATTTACATGCAAACTTTTCCAAACAGAGCCACCATTTGTTGTTCCTAATACGACATTGTTACCGCACACGAAAATATTATTGCTGTCTTTTATTTCAATATCATATAGAGACTTTGAAGTAACAGAATTAATTTGATTATTTGAAGTCTGCCATCCATCATTAGAAAAACAAATGTTGTTTAAACTATTAATTGCCCACGATTTATTTTGATTGAGAAAAAAAATATCTAAAAAACCACTACCTAATTCTTGCCAATTAACTCCACCATCTGAAGTGAAATATAACTTTTTGGAAATATCTTTTGCCCATCCTGTGCTATCATTATTAAAAAATACTTTATCAATAGAACTTCCCAAAATTATCCTTTTCCAACTTGCTCCACCATTTTTAGTAAGTAAAATTATTCCATTTTCCAACTCATACCCTGATATGTACCCGAAGTTTGTATCTTTAAATTCGACAAACCAAGCCCCAAAATTATATGGATAAACGGGTAAGAAAGCATATTGCCAGTTTTTTCCACCGTCTTTGGTTTCCAGAAAATAGTATTTATCACCTACTAAGTAGCCTATATTATCATTTACAAAGTCAAGAGAATGCAAAAACATATAGAGCGGTATGTCACATTTTGACCAAGTTTTTCCTCCATCCATTGTCATGAAAAATTTTGAGTCACTACCACAGGCATAACCTACGGAATCAGTTACCATTTCAAATGAATACATATAACTGTCAGTAATTTGACCTAGATGTTGCCACGATTCACCAAAGTCCGTCGTTCTATACAAGTTTGATTTATAATAGTCCATTACCCATCCATTTTGTTTATCAATAAAAGATAATTCTATAAATAAATCTTCAATATCAGTCTCTATATTTATCCATTCTTGTCCTCCGTTAGTTGTCTTTAAAATTGTCCCTAAATATCCACAAGCAAACCCATTTAAGGAATCAACAAAGCAGATATCTGTCAGATAATTTCCTTGTGGTATGGGATTTTGCCATTGCCAGATATTTTGGGAATACATTAAACTACTAATAATATAAAAAAAGATTAAAATTAATTTCATTTTTGTTAATCAAATTTATAATTTCTAATAATTTGCCATACTAAAATAATTATTTAATAATTAATTTAAACAAATAAACCCGAGATTTTTCCCGGGTTTGTGTGCATCCTGGGGGACTCGAACCCCCGACCCACTGATTAAGAGTCAGTTGCTCTACCAACTGAGCTAAGGATGCACTGCAAAAATA
>JAFGPR010000214.1 GCA_016936095.1 Ignavibacteriales bacterium
AAAATGAAAAAAGCAATTTTACTTTTCTTATTCTTGTTTAGTACCAACATTTTTTCGCAATTTGATGTAATCCAAATTGATCCAAATGCGATGATTATTGATAACTTAAGTATTCTTCGTACTGAAAAAACTATGAACAAACTCACATCAGACTTGAACATTCTATTTGAAAAACGAAATAATCCTGCAGAAATGAATGCATTCATATCAAGTTCAGGATTAGAAGTCGAAAATGAAAATGTAATGGTAGAGATTCTTTTTGATAAAGAAATTGGGTTGAAAAATGTTGATATGAAAGTATTTGATGATTTAGGGGTGGTTATCATCGATAAGTCAACGCATTCTATTTATGGGTATATACCGATTAAAAATTTAATTAATGTTGCGGAAAGTTATACTGAAATTAAGATAATTACAAGACCAATACGCCCAGTTGAAACAGCTATTACCAGTGAAGGAGTTGGATTAATGAACGCTGATTTTTGGCAGTCAATTGGTTATAATGGTAGCGGTGTTAAAGTTGCTGTTATTGATGGCGGTTTTCAAAAACTCACTCTTGCTCAAGGTAATGGAGATATTCCACCAACTTATGTCAGTCAGGATTTTACTGGTTCAGGATTAGAGGCAACAACTGAGCATGGAACAGCAGTTGCTGAAGCAGTCTATGATGTTGCACCAGGTGCTTCTCTTTACTTATACAAAATTGCAAGTTATACTAATCTTGTTAATGCTGTTGATGCTTGTATTTCGAACGGTGTTCATATTGTAAACCATTCAATGGGGTGGAATATTGCAGGTGGCTACTATGATGGAACTGGTTATGTCTGTGATGAAGCAACAAGAGCATTAAATAATGGAATATTATGGGTCAATGCTGCTGGCAATGAGGCGGATTACCATTATCGTGGAACATTTTTAGATTATGGTGATGGTTCACACGATTTTAGTGGTAATGGAACTGGAAATTTAAATGCTTTTGGCCCATCACCCGGATATGTTTATAGTATTCCTACAGGTGTAAACATAAGACTTTATATGAATTGGAATAATTACCCAACTACAAACCAAGACTATGATTTATACTTGTTTAAACATACTACTGGTTGGAACGTTGTTGCAGCTTCTACAAATACTCAAGATGGCACTACTCCTCCTGAAGAATATATTTCATATACAACATCAGGGACTTCTACATATTATGCTTATTATGTATATCAATATTCTGCTACACAAAATGTAGATTTTACAATATTCAATGGAAGAATTTCTGAGACGTGGTATTATCAAAAATCAAGCAGTTTGGTTGATCCCGGGACAGTTACAGATGTTGTAACGGTTGGAGCTATTGATAGATTAAACTATGCTAGCGGTCCCCAAGAAGATTTCAGTTGCCAAGGTCCAACCACTGACGGAAGAACAAAACCGGACGTTACATCCCCTGATAATTGTAATAGTTATGCCTATGGTTATTGGTATGGTACTTCATTATCTTCTCCTCATGTTGCTGGAGTTTTTGCAATCTTAAAGCAACGATTTCCAGGTTATACTAATGCACAATTGAGAAATCATCTATACACAAAATGCACAGTAGATTTAGGTACCGCAGGCAAAGATAACATTTATGGTTATGGAAAGGTAGAAATGCCGGGTGTATTTACTGCTCTAAAAGTCTTCCTACAAGGTGCTTACAGATAATACGAAATTATAAGTGTTAAATTTTAAGTGCTAAATGAAAAAATCCATTTAGCACTTTTTTTATTCTGGAATAGCCATTAGAAAAATTATTAAGTCCTTAGTTATTATTTAGAACCATCGAGGTCTCAATAACACCTCGATTTATCGAGGTGGAAAATGAACAGAACAACTAAATCCAACGGTTTTAACCGTTTATATTATAGCAACTTATCAAAATAAAGTAAAACTGCTGAAGCAGTTAACTGTCTGCCTTTGCATTCGTGATTCGAGGATGTCTCAAAAGCCAAAAATCAACAAAAAAAACATCAGAAATTGGCTGTTTTTTAATATAAAAAATGAGATTTTTCGTCTTCCGATTTTATCGGAATCCTCAAAATGACACTTATGAGACAGCCCATTACTAAGGAAACTTTTCTTACTTTATTTTATTCCATCTCAATTTTCGTTACCCAAACACCACCTTCTCGTTTTTCAAAAGTTAATTTGCCACTAACAACACTAACCCGCCAGTTTCCATCAGTACTTTCATCTCCAAAATAAAAATAACTATTAACCTGCATATCACCAACAACCTCAAGAGTATGTTCTTGTTCCCAAGTTCCGATTCCTACATTGCCTGAATTTTTTAATGTTAAGGTATTATTAGGTGTATTTGGTTGTATTCGAAAAGGCAATTTTGAACTATATGTAACATCTCTCACAAAGAAATTCGTTTCATTACCAGCAATATCCCAGGTTTGTGGTGTCCAGATAGAACCGCTTTGTTCCAAACGAATCGCTGGTGAATCACCATCTTTAATATGTAATTCTGTACTCGGTGTACTTGTCCCCAGACCTATATCACCTGTTGATGTTTCAACAACCAATGCGTCTGATGGTGAATTCGCTTGAATAGTAAAAGGAGATTTAACATTTGTTATATCATTAATTCTGAAATATGAATCTGCCCCACTTAAACTACTATTAATTTCTATTTGCCAATCATTAGTTGGAAAACCTACTTGTGTACTGTTATCTTCAAAAAGAATTCTAAGGTTATTCTCTACCATTGCAATTGTATTATAACCGAAACTATACCCTTCAATCATACCATCGCCTAACCCCAAACTACCAATCAAATATAAATCATCATTTATTGTTTGATTTGGTTCTATTGACATCATGGATTCTGTAGTATCAATTAATTCACCATCTATTTGTGAGAATAAGCAAATTGAGAAAAAGAATAAAATTGAAATAATTAAAATTGTTTTTTTCATTTTGAACTCCAATTATGATTTCTAATTATTTTTATCTATATGCTCCCTGCAAATAGATTTTCAAATGCAGATTTAATATTTCATCGCAAGTAAAATTAATAGTTCCATCTCCAAATATTATTGCATAATAGACTGAATTTCTATTTGGAACATTCAACACTGAACCACTTGCAATATAAATTGAATCTACATTGAGTTTTGCCCCATTTGAATTACACTCATCATTTCGGACAGTAAGGACTGTTCCCGAATTGATAATTAATTTTTTCTGGGCGAAATTGTCACCAAAGATTAAAAAAAGGAATAATAGTACAAGGAATTTCAAGATTGCTTTCATAAAGCCCCCTAATAAATTTGTTATTTTTTCGTCAATTAAGGTATAATATAAATAATTATAAAAATTTTCTATTAAATTTAAATAATATTAAAAACATATCAAAAATAACTTTTACAAATTAAATTAAGTAATAATTTTTTGTTTTTTCCATTGCTTAAATGCGTCCAAATTTGTAATTTGTAATTGATTTTTTTTATTTATCTTAATTTAATTATTAATTATTTATGAATCTAAATATTATTCAACTTCAGAACAAAATTAACATTTTTGAACTAAATGTATTAAATAAAAATTTTTGAAAGGTTGCTATATTATGGTAACCTTTTTAATTTTAAATAAAAAAATGGAGTAATAAATGGCAAAAGTAAAAGGAGATGTAATAATTGATATCGACGTCTGCAAAGGATGTCTTCTCTGCGTAGATGTATGCCCGACAAAAACTCTTGCACCTGGCACAAAGGTAAATCAAAAAGGATACATTTATGTGGTAAAAGTTAACGATGATTGTACAGGATGTACGAATTGTTCAACTATCTGTCCAGATGCTGCAATTACAGTTTATAGAGAAAAAATAAACAAATAATTTTATGAATAAAAAGGGTATAAATATATGGGTGAATTAAAATTAATGAAAGGAAACGAGGCAATAGCCGAAGCTGCTATTAGAGCTGGAGCAGATGCCTATTTTGGCTACCCAATAACACCTCAATCAGAGGTACTCGAATACCTCGCAAATGAAGCTGAAAAACGAACAGGAATGGTTATCCTTCAAGCCGAAAGCGAAGTTGCTGCAATAAATATGGTTTACGGTGCAGGTGGAACGGGGAAAAAAGTGATGACTACTTCTTCAAGTCCTGGGATTAGTCTTATGCAAGAGGGATTATCATACATTGCTTGTGCTGAAATCCCTTGCTTATTAGTTAATGTTGTTCGTGGAGGACCGGGGTTGGGAACAATTCAACCTGGGCAAAGTGATTATTTACAAGCTACAAAAGGTGGTGGGCATGGTGATTATAAATTATTAGTTCTAGCTCCAAATTCAATTCAGGAAATGGTTGATTTTGTTAAAGAAGGTTTTGATTTAGCATTTAAATATAGAAATCCAGTCCTGATACTTACAGATGGAGTTCTCGGACAAATGATGGAAAAAGTTGAATTATTTGACCAGATACCCCGAAGTAAAGAAATTCCGAGTTGGGCAACAGTTGGAAAACCACCGAACAGAGAAAGGAACATATTGACCTCATTAAATTTACAACCAGAACTTATGGAAAAACATAATGAACATCTACAAGCAAAATACAGAGAAATTGAAAAAAATGAAATTCGTGTTGAAACTATTAATTGCGAAGGTGCAGACTACATCTTTACGTCGTTTGGTTTGACATCTCGTATATGTATCAAAGCTGCACAACTTGCAAAAGAAAAAGGTATAAAAATTGGTATAATTAGACCTATAACTGTTTATCCATTTCCATATGAAACTTATGCTAAATATGCTGATAAAGTAAAAGGATTTTTTGATGTTGAAATGAATGCTGGACAGATGCTAGAAGATGTAAAATTAGGGGTTCTTGGAAAAGCACCAATTAAGTTCCATGGAAGGATGGGTGGTATGGTACCAACACCAGATGAAGTATTTCATGTGTTTGAAGAAAAATTTTTAGGAGGTAAAGAATGAACGATACATTGCACTTAGCAGAAAATTTAGTTTATAAAAGACCGAAAACTTTAATTAATGTTGCAATGCATTACTGCCCTGGATGTGGACATTCAACAACACATAAAATATTATGTGAAGTAATTGACGAGCTTAACATTCAAAGCGAAGTAATTGGTGTAGCACCTGTAGGGTGTTCGGTTATTGCATATGATTATCTAAATATTGATATGCAAGAAGCTGCTCATGGCAGAGCCAGTGCCGTGGCAACAGGGATTAAAAGAGTATTACCTGAAAAATTAGTGTTTAGTTACCAAGGTGATGGTGATTTAGCTGCAATTGGAACAGCAGAGACACTGCATACTTGTAACAGAGGTGAAAACATTCTAATTATTTTTATCAATAACGCTATTTATGGGATGACTGGTGGTCAGATGGCTCCAACAACATTAGAAAATATGAAATCTACTACAACTCCATTTGGAAGAAATGTAAGAAAAATGGGCTATCCTATAAAAATGACAGATTTGGTAGCAACCTTACCAGGAACATACTATGTCACAAGACAATCAGTTCATACACCTGCTAATGTCAGAAAAACAAAAGCTGCGATAAAGAAAGCATTTGAATATCAAAGACTTGACAGGGGGACATGTTTTATCGAGGTTGTTTCGAACTGCCCTTCCAACTGGAAAATGACACCAGTTGATTCTAATAAATGGTTAGTAGAAAATATGCTTCCCTTTTATTCTTTAGGAGATCTTAAAGTACCAAGTAAGGAGGAAAATTAATATGTTAGAAGAAATTATTATTGCAGGATTTGGTGGTCAAGGGGTACTGTCAATGGGACAAATACTTTGCTATTCAGGAATAATGGAGAATAAAGAAGTCAGCTGGATGCCTTCGTATGGTCCTGAGATGAGAGGTGGAACTGCAAATTGCATTACAATTATCAGCGATGAAAAAATAAGTTCACCGATTATTGCAAAATTTGATACAGTAATTGCATTAAATCAACCATCAGTTGATAAATTTGAAAATGCTGTTAAACCAAATGGTGTTTTTCTGTACGATAGCACAAATGTTATTAAACCACCAACTCGAACAGATATAAAAATTTATAAACTTGAAGCAAGCAATGAAGCTTTAAAAATGAAAAACACAAAGATTCTAAATATGATAATGCTTGGAGCATTTCTGAAAATTCGTCCTATAATTAAATTAGAAAACATTATAGCTGGATTAAAAAAAGTATTACCAGAGAGGTATCATAATTTGTTACCCTTAAATGAACAAGCGTTAAAAAAAGGTATGGAGTTAGTAAATTAAATTAAATATTTCGACCTCCCAAATATGAAAGCCCGACGCAATTTGCTAGGGCTTTCGTATATTAATTAAATTTTGGAGAGAACATGAAAAAAATAAAGTATTTCTTTTTTCTAATTTTATCTACTCTTTTAAATTACTTAATTTATCCGCAGAATAATATTCAGGTTAATAATTCTGATTATGAAATTGATGAATTTTTTAGCTGTACCACTATCACTCTTGGAAAAGATGCAACTTATGATGGTTCTGTTATAACATCACACACTTGCGATAGCCGTCGGACAGATGGTTCATTAAATATTATGCCACCAAATTTTTTCAATGAAAATGATGTAGTTGCTATGACAAAAAGAAGTAATAACAACGAAACAGAAATGACATCCTATGCTTTTGTTCCGATTGGAGAAATTCCTCAAGTGAAATATACAAACGGTTATATAAATACTCCTTACCCTTGTATGAATGATCATCAATTAGCAATTGGTGAGTCCACTTTCGGAGGTAGAAGGTCATTAAAATCATCTAATGGTTTAATTGATTGCACTCAGTTAGTCAGACTTATGTTAGAAAGAACAACAACTGCAAGAGATGCTATAAAACTTGCGGGAGAATTGACAAAACTTTATGGGTATATAGATTCAGGTGAATGCCTTACGATTGCTGATAAAAATGAAGTTTGGCATCTTGAAATTATTGGTCCAGGTAAAGGTAATAAGGGTTCAATTTGGGTTGCTCAAAGAGTACCCGATGGACATATTTCTATAAATGCTAATGCCAGTCGAATAAGAAAAATTGATTTAGATAATTCTGATTATTTTATGGCTTCTGAAAACGTATTCGAAGTGGCAAAAGATAGCGGATGGTGGAATCCAAACGATGGTGAATTTGAATTTTGCTATGCATATGCTGACAGAAATTCAATTGCCTGTAGTAGAAGAGAGTGGCGAGTTTTCGATTTAGTTGCACCCTCTTTGAATCTTAATCCAGAAAGCGAAAATTATCCTTTCTCTGTTAAACCGGATACTTTAATAACACTTGAAAAACTTATTCAAATATTTCAAGATTATTACGAAGGAACAGAATATGATATCCTTAAAAATTTAACAGTTACTGATGATTCAGGTAAAGCAATCATCTCGCCAATGGCAAATCCATTTATGACTTGGGACGAAAGAAAAATGTTAAAAATTAATGGTGCTTGGGGATGGCGAGGTGAAAGAAGTATTGCTGTTCCTTTTACAATGTATGCTACAATAACTCAATCAAGAAATTGGTTACCTGATGAAATAGGTGGAGTTGTATGGTTTGCTTTTGATAATGTTGCTACTTCCATTTATATTCCACTTTATTGCTCTATAACCGATGTTGCAGAATCATACAAAACTCCCTCAAGAAAGAATGGCTATACTACAGAATCTGCTTGGTGGGGGTTTAACAGATTAAGTACTTTAGCTTCTCAAAGGTGGGGCGATATGAGAAAGGAAGTAGAATCACTCTGGAAACCAATACAAAAAGATTTAATTCATAAGCAAAAAGAAGTGGACAAAAATGCACTTGAATTATTAAAGAATAATCCGAAAAGTGCAAGAATCTATTTAACTAATCTTGCAATTGATCTTGGAAATCAAATCCATAAAATTGCTTGGGAATTTGGGAATCATCTTTGGACAAAGTATGATGGATTATTTTAATTGTTGAATTGTTAAATTGCTAAATTGTTTAATTGAAAAATTAATGGAATCAACAAATGATAACAAAGTATTTTTGTTTATTTCTATTGTTAATAATTTCTATTAACATAAAAGGTCAAGATTCAACTGAAATTAAAATTAAGAATGCAATTGAATCTGAATTGAAACATTTTCCCGAAGCAACTCTAATTGACATCTATAAAAATTTCTTTCAGGATGAATTTGGTCCTGGACATATTATACCAAATGAT
>JAFGPR010000215.1 GCA_016936095.1 Ignavibacteriales bacterium
AATTTATCCTCCATTGATAATTTTTAAAAATTTTAGTTGCAATTATAACCAAAAAGTGAAATATTTACAAAAATATGAGAATTTTTATTCTAATTTGATTGACAATAATTCAGTTTTATCAAAAAAAGTAAGTAAAATTTATTAATTTAATAATAAAGTTTTGATTTTTTTCGATGGTTAATAAAGTAGATTTACATACACACACAATTTATTCTGATGGCAATTTGACTCCAAAAGAATTGCTTAATTTAGCAAATGAAAAAGAAATAAAAGGAATATCAATTACTGATCACGATAATATTTTGGGTATTAAAGAGGCTCAATTTTATGGAGATAAACTTGGTATTGAGGTTATTCCTGGCGTGGAAATTAGTACTGATATTGAAGATTTTGAAGTACATTTATTGGGATTATTTATAGATATAAATAACATTGAATTGAATAAATACCTAAATTTTTTCAGAGAAGAAAGATATTACCGTGCAAAAAGAATAATTAAAAAACTTAGAAATATAGGACTTCCTATAGCAATCGAAGATGTTGAATTAAAAGCAAAAAATTCAGCTATTGGTAGACCACATATTGCAAAAGCTATGGTAGAACAAGGATTAATTCAAAATTATTATGAAGCTTTTGAAAAATACATTGGCGATAATGGACCAGCTTACGAAAAAAAAATTCACATTTCACCTATTAGCGCATTAAAATTAATCAATGATGCAAATGGATTATGTTTTATTGCTCACCCAAATTATATAAAAGAAAATATTTTAATCTTTCTGATTAAATCAGGTATTGACGGAATTGAAGTCGTTCATCCTTCACATAAAAAGTTTCAGGTTCGATTTTATAGAGAATTAGTGAATCATTATTGCCTTCTTGAAACTGGTGGTTCTGATTTTCATGGGCAAACAAAAAATGATGAGGATAATTTTGGCAAATACTATATTTCATATCAGAAGGTATCTGCAATGAAAAAAATGCTAATCAAACATAAAATCTAATCTTACTTGTTTATGAATTTATCAATAACCATAATTACTGTAAATTTTAATACTGAAGATTTAACTATAAAAGCAATAAAATCTATCAACAAGTTTTATCCTTATTTAAAGATACTTCTTATTGACAATGCTTCTAAATATGAAAACACATATAAATTAATTAAATTGAATGAAGAAATTCCAAATTTAAAAATTATCTTCAACAAGCATAACATCCATCATGGACCAGCGATGAATCAAGGTATTAAAGAATGTGATACCGAGTGGATACTAACATTCGATTCAGATGCAGAAGCAATAAATGGTGGTTTTATAGAAGAGATGCTACATAATATTAACGAAAAGACTTATGCAATTGGTGAAAATTTTCTCGTGGATAAATTTGGTTATAAAACTGAAAAGACAAAAAATTCTTTTGAATATATTCATCCTTTTTGTGCATTATATAGAAGAAAATACTATTCGGAATTACCTCCTTTTGAGAAGCATGGTGCACCTTGTTTGAAAAATCTTAAAATTGCCAAATTTAAAGGTCTGGAACTTAAGAATTTTCAAATTCAGAATTTTGTAAAACACGAATGGAAAGGTACAGTAAGAAATTATGGGTATAATCTTGGATTAAAAAGTTGGATTAGAAAAATATTAAGAAATGTTTTTAAAAGTTAATCCTATGTTTTATTTGGGATTACAGTGAAATATTTTTACCTTTTTTGATAAATATTTAATCGAAAAATTTGCATAGGTATTTTTATAAATTATTTTGTATTGTAATGAAAATCATTAAAACAACTCACTTATTTTTTTTACTACTTTTATCTTTTATTATAGATATTAATTCGCAAGTAATCGGTACATTTCAGAATTATTCAAGTTTTAATAAAGTTAAAGATTGTATTTTTTATAATGATAAAATTTACACTGCAACTGAAGGTGGATTATTTATTCTTAATAAAATAGATAGTACTTATCAAATATTCACAAAATCTGAGAATTTAAGCAGTCAAAGAATAACATCTATTGCAATTGATAAGAGTAATTGTATTTGGTTAGGAACTGAAGAAGGAATCGTTGATGTTTTTGATGTATCAAATTCTTTCGTTTATCATGTCTACGATATAAAAAATTCTAATTATAATTCAAAGAAAATTAATAATATACTAATAATTGGTGATACTGCTTATATATCAACAGATTTTGGAATATGTTTAATTAATATAAACAATAGAACTTTTATTGATACCTATTCAAAATTAGGAGAAAATTTTACTGTTGGCAATAGTGTAAAAAATATCTTTATTGATAAAAAAGTTTATGCTTGTCATTACGAAGGATTAGCAGTACAAAAAACAGGAGTTATCAATTTATCTTCACCAACTTCTTGGATTAACTATCCCTTAGGTACAAATATTCCGTCACAAAAATTAAATGATGTTATTGTTTTTCAAGATACGATCTTTATTGCGACGGAAAAAGGGATTTATAAATTAAATGCAAGTACTTGGGAAAAATTTGGTTCAATTTCAACTGAAGTTTTTGATCTATTCACTATTTCAAATAAAATTTATTATATCACAGAGACTTGTGCATATAAATTTGAGAATGGTTTTCATCAACAGATATATTCAGTTATTACAAATATGATTCTCAATAAGATCTTTATTAATCAAAATAATGTAATTCTAATTTCTACAACAGCTGGGATAGTTGAAATTTCAGGGAATAATTCTAAATTATTATTCCCAAACGAATTAAAAACGAATATAATTCAGAGCTTAACAGTTGATCAAGAGGATAATTTATGGATGTGTAGTCAGAACGATGAATCTGGTTATGGAATATTTAAATTTGATGGAAATAAATGGCATTCTTATGCACCTTTCCCACTTAGTTCCGGTTATCACAAAACATATTCAACTAGTAAAAATACAATATATTTTTGTAATTGGGGTAATGGATTTACACGATTTAAAAATGGTAGATTTCATAATTTTACTGTTGCAAATACTCCTTTGCAAGGGATACCTGCTGACCCGAATTATCTGGTAATTAATGATATAGAAAATGATAATCAAAATAACACTTGGATATTAAATCATAATTCAGCTTCGAATCATGTCTTAAGTATGTTATCCTTTGATTCTTTATGGTATAATTTTACTTTAGGAAATATGGTTTGTTATCATCTTGCAGTAGATGAAAATGGAACAAAATGGTTTGCAGAGTTGAATGCTGGTCTCCATTATTTTAATGATAAAGGAACTTATGAAAACACTTCTGATGATATTCATGATTTAATAACTACATCTAATGGTTTAAATAGTAATATTATAAATGATTTGGTAGTTGATAAAAGAGGTGAATTATGGATTGGGACAAGCTTAGGAGTCAATATAATTTCAAACACAAATTCACCTGAAAATTCAGTTACATATTCATACCCACTTAAAAATTTATCTATAAATTGTATTGCAGTTGATGCAATAAATTTAAAATGGATTGGTACGCCCCAGGGTGTTTTTTTAGTTTCTCAGGATGGGAATAGTGTCCTTGCTCAATATAACACAGCAAATTCTTCACTTCCTAGTAATAACATAAAAAGTATCACTTTTAATGAAAATACTGGAATTGTTTATATCGGAACTGATAATGGAATTATGACCATTACAACGACATCAATAAAACCACAAGAAGATTTCTCAGAACTTTTTATCTTTCCTAACCCGGTTATAGTTGATGAAAAAAGTAATATCAATATAAATATAACTGGACTTGTTGAAGAATCACAGATAAAAATATTATCTATTGATGGAAAATTAGTAAATGAATTTGCATCACCTGGTGGTGATATTGCTATTTGGAACGGTTTAGATAATGAGGGAAAATTAGTTTCAACTGGAATTTATCTTATAGTTGCTTACGATAAAAGTATAGATAAAATTACCACATCAAAAGTAGCCATCATACGAAAATAGATGATTGATTTAATTGATTTAACTGTTCAATTTTCTGGTGTCCCTTTATTCGATAAAGCAAACCTTAAAATAAATAATTACGATAAAATTGCTCTTATTGGTTCTAATGGCACCGGTAAGTCTACTTTATTAAAAATAATTTTAGGTGAAATTGCTCCAGAGACTGGTAAAGTACATAAACAAAAATCTATAAGTATTGGATACCTTCCTCAAGAGACTGTCCGACTTGGAAATGTAAATTTATTTAATGAAGTTCGTTCATCATTAACTACAATTGCTGAATTGGAGAAGAATGAATCGTTAATTATTTCAGAATTAAGCAACCCAAATATAAAGAATGAAACAAGAGATAAATATTTACACGATCTTGATGATATTGAGAGACTTAAACAAAATTTAAGTTATTATAAAATTGATTCAAATATCCGTGAGACTTTGGCTGGGTTAGGTTTTTTAAAAGATGATTTGAATAGGAACACGTGTGAATTTTCCGGTGGTTGGATTATGCGAATTGAATTAGCCAAAATATTAGTTGCAAACCACAACATATTACTACTTGATGAGCCAACAAACCACTTGGATTTTGATTCATTACAATGGTTGAAAAATTTTCTAATTAATTATAAAGGTGCAATCATCCTTGTTTCTCATGATAGGTATTTTAATAATGAAATCACAAATAAAACTTTAGAGATTGATAACAAGAAAATTTACTTCTACAATGGAAAAATAGATGATTATTTAATTTACAAAGAAAACTTGAAGGAACAACTACTTGCACAATATCGAGTTCAACAAACTCAAATAAAAGAAAAAGAAAAATATATTGAACGATTTCGCTACAAAGCAACTAAAGCAAGACAGGTACAAAGCAGAATAAAACAATTAGATAAATTAGAAAAAATAGAGTTATTAGAAGAAGATAATTTTAAGATAAAGATTCGTTTTCCAGAACCACCTAAAAGTGGAATAATACCGTTTGAAGCGATTGATATTAGTAAAGAATATAATGGAACTATTGTTTTTGAAAATGTAAATTTCAGAATTGAACGAAATGATAAAATAGTTATTATTGGTCCTAATGGTGCAGGAAAAACAACTCTTTCAAAAATAATTGCTCAAAAAATTACTCCTTCAAGCGGTGAGATAAAAATTGGTGGCAATACTATCATAGCATACTATTCTCAGGAAGCTGCTGAGAATCTTGATCCAAATAAAAACATTCTTGAATCTATTACAGGAATAGCGGATAGTTATACAGAAACTCAATTAAGAACTTTACTTGGATGTTTTCTTTTCCACGGAGATGATATATTGAAAAAAGTAAATGTCTTATCGGGTGGAGAGAAAAGCCGAGTCGCATTAGCTAAAATTTTATTGACAAAAGCAAACCTAATTGTTCTTGATGAACCAACTAATCATCTTGATATGAAATCGAAGAAAATTCTACAAGATGCCTTAATTGATTTTTACGGTTCACTTATCATCGTTTCTCACGATATTGATTTTATCATACCTATTGCCAACAAGGTTATTTACATTAGAAATAAAAATATAAAATATTATTTCGGCGGAATTGATTATTATTTGAAGAAAAATTTAGAAAGAAATGAATTTGATAATGATAATAATGAAGGGAAAAATAATTCGATAAATCAAAGAAAAGGACAGAAAAGAATAGAAGCAGAATTACGTCAAAAGAAATACTCGGAAACAAAAGATTTGAAAGAAAAAATAGAATACGTTGAAAATAAGATAAATGAATACGAAGATAAATTAACTGAAATAGAGCGAGAAATGATAGAATTAAATCAGTCTAGTAAATACAAACAAATTTCTGAAAAATCAGAAATTTACAAATCATTAAAAAATAATCTTGAAGAACTGTATTCAGAATGGACTGTATTTCATAATGAATTAGAAAAAATAGAGAAAAATTTTGATTGAATCATTTATGGAATTCTTTAGCTAAAGCAATTCCTCCAAAAAGAGCAGCATCATCACCTAAATTTGTCAATATTATTTTTGCACATTTGCCAGGCTCAGTTAAAACTGTTTCGTTAAAATTTTCCTTAATAATTGGTAACATTATTTCACCCATTGCCTCTATAACACCACCGCCTAACACAATTGTATCAATATTTAACAAAGTTGTAATACTGCCTAAAACACTACCAACTATCTTGCTTGCTTTTGTAATACTTTTCAATGTAACTTTGTCACCTTTGTTAACTGCATCAGATAACATTTTACTTTTGATTTTTTGTTTCTTTATGGAATTTTTTAGAATACTTTTCTTCCCATTTTCTATTTCTTTTTTTATATATTCAACAATAGCAGGTCTACCAGCTAATAATTCAAATGTTGAAGATCTTGGTCTTGAGTTAAGTTCACCACTCTCAGATACTTTAATATGCCCAATTTCACCAGCGAAATAAGTCGAGCCTCTGTATAATTGACCATTAAAAAAGAAAGCACCGCCTATACCTGTTCCAATAAATACAACCATCATATTATTCACTTTATTCTTCAGTTCTAAAGTTTTTATTCCTAATCCTGCAAGATTAACATCATTTTCTATCAGGACAGGAATGTTAAAATATTTTTGAAGTGCATTCTTAATATTGAAATTTTTAATTTTTAAATTAGGAGCTACACCAATTACACCAGTATGAGGATTTACGGTGCCCGGTACACCAAGACAAATTGCTCTAATTTGATTTTCTTTAAGATCCGTTTCTGTCATTGCATTAGTAACAGACTCAGCAATGCATTGGATAATATATTTTTTACCCTTTTCAACATCAGTTGGTACTTTTACTCTACAAATAATTTTATTTTCAGAATCTATGATAGCAGTAAGGATTTTTGTTCCGCCAAGATCAATTGAACAAATATATTTTTTTTCCAAAAGATTTCTCCCAATAAGTAATTATAATTTATTTAAAACAAAAAGAAGTAGCCATAAAAATGACTACTTCTGTAATTTTCGTTTAGAAATTATTTAGGAATAATTTCAACTAAAGCGCTAGTCATGGTATTTCTATCAGGATCTAATAAGAATACACGATATATACCTGGATCAGCAAATCCAATACCCGGGAAATAGATATAAGTCATATCAGCATCAACGTCAAATGGAAAATCTGCATAATATTCGAAGTCACCAGTATAAGGATCTAACTTATCAGCTTGAATTGTTACTTCCGTATAGTAGATAGGGAAAGCAAGACGTACCATTACTGTGATTTCTCCAGTAGTAAATCTGTCAGAGCAATCAATTTCGCCACCATCATACTTAACGCAGAAATACATTATGTCGCAATCTTGTGCTTTAACATCGTTGTTTTGGATAAATAAAAAGCCCAAAACAAACATTAAGAAAAATAATTTTTTCACTGTTCCTCCTTTTAGGTTTTGTGTTTAATTATTTATTTAGAAAATAAAATAAAACTTTATATTTGGTATGAAAATATAAAAAAATAAATTTAAAAATCAATAATACTCCATATAAATATTAACAATTATAGTAAGAAAATGTCAGATAAATTTAGGATACAACCATTAAAAAAACTTGGTCAAAATTTTTTAGCTGACCAAGGTACAACTCTCAAAATAATTAACTATTTAGACATTAGTAAAAATGATTTGTTCCTCGAAATTGGTCCAGGACAAGGTATATTCACAAAAGAAATTTCTAAAGTATGTGATAATTTTATTGCTGTTGAATTTGATAAAAGAGTTATTGAAAATTTACAAGAATGTTGTCCTAAAGTTAATATTATCAATGAAGATTTTTTAATATATAATTTCTCAAAATATTACGATGTTAACAATAAAACCAGAGTTTTTGGAAGTATTCCCTATAATATTACTTCACCTATAATTTTTAAGTTAATCGCAAATCGTAATTTTATTATTGATTGTAATTTGATAATCCAAAATGAAGTAGCCAAAAGAATGATTGCTAAATGCAGAACAAAAGAATATGGAATTTATACAGTCCTAATGAATTATTTTGCAGATGTTAAGTACCACTTTAAAATTCCAAACACAGTATTTTTTCCTAAACCGAAAGTACATTCCGCATTGATATCTTTTAAATTTAAGCAAAGAATAAACAACGAAATAAATGAGGAATTATTTATAAATTTGGTAAAAGCTTCATTTGGTAATAGAAGAAAAATCTTAAAAAATTCTTTAAGTAATAGTATATTTGCAAGTCATAATTTTTCAGAAATGTCAAATCTAATGACAAAAAGAGCTGAAGAATTAGAAATTAATGATTTCATTAAACTGACTAAGCATGTTCAAAAGCAAATCAAAGAAAGACAAAACTAAAGAAATAATCACTGTCAGAGATGTTATCCAAGTTGATAGAGAGATCCTTGACAACATTTCCAGTCTGATTGAGATAAAAGCCGAGAAAAGCCTACTTAATATTTTTGCTGATCTTCATACTGCAGACATTGCAGAGATAATTAATAGATTAGATACGGAAGATGCAAAATATGCTTTTAGTATATTAAACACAGAAGATGCAAGTGAAGTCCTTTTAGAATTAGATGAAAACATTCGTGAAAAAATTCTTAAAGATATTACACCTGATAAAATTTCTGATATTGTTGATGAACTCGAAACTGACGACGCGACAGACATTGTAAGCGAATTACCCGAACACGTAGCTGACCATGTCCTCAAAACGATGGATAAAGAAGATTCAATTGAAGTTAAGGAATTATTGAAATATCCTGAGGATTCTGCTGGTGGTATAATGAGTAGTGACTATGTTTATGTTCTTAATTCTGCGACAGTTAAAGATGCAATTAAAGAAATACGAAAACATGCAGATGAATACGAACACATTTATTATGTCTATGTGTTAACATCAGAGGATAAGTTAATTGGTGTGACTTCTATAAAATCTCTTCTTATTAATGAACCTAGTAAAAAGGTTACAAGCATAATGGATGAGGATTTAATTTATGTAACTCCTGAAGTTGATCAGGAAGAAGTTGCACAAATAATGGAAAAATACGATTTAGTTTCAATACCTGTTGTAGATTCTGATAAAGTTATGTTAGGTAGAATTACAATCGATGACGTTGTAGATGTAATTCATGAAGAAGCATCTGAAGATATGCAAAGAATTGCGGGATTGTCAGAAGAGCAAGAACAAAGTGACTCATTTTTTAGAATATCAAGAATTCGTCTTCCTTGGTTATTTGTTGGTTTATTCGGTGAATTAATGAATGCTTTACTATTATCAAATTACCAAGATATGTTAATCAAATTTGTAATTGCTACATTTTTCTTTCCTGTAATAATGGCAGTGGGTGGAAGTTCAGGTACTCAAGCAGCAATTGTTATGGTTCGTGGCTTTAGTACAGGTGATCTATGGATTAGTGAAAGTCTTAAAAAATTAGCAAAAGAATTTTTTGTTGCTCTTTTAAACGGTTTGGTTCTGAGTATTGTTTTATTTGGTATAACATATTATTTCTTTAGTGATCAGCTAAACTTTATTATTATTTTGTCACTCTCTTTTACTGTTGTTATTGTCTTCGCAACAATGATTGGTGCTATAATTCCAATAGTATTAAAAAAATTTGGTGCTGACCCGGCAATAGCAACTGGTCCTTTTGTTACGACGCTAAATGATATAATAGGTCTATCGGTCTATCTTACCTTTATAACTATTTTTGTCGCATAAATATATTTTTATATTCTATGCAAAATGGACATAATACAAAAAATATATTTGATAGAATAGCAAAACGCTATGATTTGCTGAATCATATATTAAGTATTGGAATTGATAAATATTGGCGAAGAAAAGCAGTAAAATTATCCAATATATCGAACAAAAGTATTGTACTCGATTTAGCATGTGGATCAGGTGATTTTACCAAAGCAATTATGAAATACCAACCAAAAAAAATTATTTGTGCTGACATTTCGGAATTCATGTTGAGAAAATTAAAAAAGAAAAAAGGACTAAAATCAATAGATGCAATACAGACAAAAGCGGAAGCCATTCCTTTTCGTGTCAATTACTTTACAAACATATTTATCGCATTCGGAGTAAGGAATTTTTATAATATAAATGAAGGATTGAAAAATTGTTATGATATTCTTCAATTTAAGGGTAATTTAACCATTCTTGAATTTCAATTGCCAAGAAGAAAATTTATAAGAAAAATTTATTCATTATATTTTTTCAAAGTTTTACCTGCTATTGGTCGAATAATTTCGAGAGATAAAACTGCTTACAATTATTTAGTCGAATCAGTAAAGAAATTTGATAATGAAACAAATCTAAAAAACTTACTTCAAAATATTGGTTTTAAGAATATTAGGAAGTATGAATTGACACAGGGAATTGTTCAATTGATAACTGCAGAGAAATAAGATTCTAATACTATATTCTTTATTTAATCGTTTCTAACATTTTTAATTTAAGTTCATTGAACGCTTTTGCTCGATGACTTATTTTATTTTTTTCTAGAAGTGTTAATTCTGCTAAAGTAAGTCCATACCCCTCGGGAATAAAAATAGGATCATATCCAAATCCGTTATCACCTCGAAATTCATTAATTATTCTTCCAATTAATTCACCTTTTGCATCAATTCTTTTATCTCCTGAGTAATAAATAGCATAGCAAACAAATTTTGCAAAATGAGGTTCATCATAGAACTGTAATTCATATAATAATTTAACATTATTATCATAGTAAGAACACTTTCCACCGGCATATCTTGCTGAATAAACTCCCGGTTCATTCTTAATTTGTTCAACTTCCAGACCTGAATCATCGGCAATAACAGGACATCTAAATTGTTCAAAAACTATTTTTGCTTTTAATAAAGCATTTTCTTCAAATGTTTTCCCATCTTCAATAATTTCTGGAATGTTATTAAAGTCCAAAAGTGATTTAATAATAAAATTCGTATCTTTAAAAAGAGCAGTAACTTCTCTCACCTTTCCGGGATTTCTCGATGCAAAAATTATTTTAACTTTTTCACTCATCTATATTCTTCCTAATAATTTTTTAAGTTCATTTTTCCCATTTTTAACTAATTCATTCTCATCAAATATAGTTGATGTTCCATTACGAACAACCCATTCTCCATTTACCATAACTTCTTTTACACTATCTTTATTTGTAGAATAAACAATTGTTGAATATAGACTTTCATCGCTCATTGGTTTGTCAAATTTATTTAAATCCAAAAGAACTAAATCAGCTTTTTTATTTACCTCAATACTCCCAATCTCTTTTCCTAGATGCAATGCTTTTGCTCCTTCAATTGTTGCAAGTTTGAAGGTTGTCAATGCATCCATTGTTGTTGGCCCATAAATTGGTTTTTGAATTAGACTTGCTAACCGCATTTCAGTAAAAACATTCAAATTGTTATTACAAGGGGCACCATCAGCACCTAGTGAAACTGAGATATTTTCATTTAAATATCTTGGAATTGGAGCGATACCTGAACCAAGTTTTAAATTTGCACTGGGACAATGAAGAACTCTTGTTTGAAAATTTTTCAATAATTCAATTTCATTCTCAGAAACATGAATACAATGAGCAAGCATCGTTCTATTACTTAAAACTCCAATATGTCCAAAATATTCAATATTGCCCATTTTAAATTGTTTTTTAATAATTTCAATTTCAGAAATATTCTCAGATGCATGAGTATGATAAAGTGTTCCTTGCATTTCTTTCACAATTTCATAAGTTTCTCGTAATAAACTTTCAGAACATGATAAAACAAAACGTGGTGCAAATGCATATTTAATTCTGCCCCTGTCGTAATTATGATATTCTTTTGCAAGAGAAATACTTCTGTCAATTGCTGATCTTTCATCTTCCTTAAATTGAGGATATAGTTGATTTTCATTCATCATACATTTACCAGCAAAGGCACGAATATTCGATTTTATAAGTTCTTCAAAAATTATTTCCTGATGATTAATTGTTCCCATATCAAGAATTGTTGTTGTCCCATTACTAAATAATTCTGCAATACCCAACTTCGCTGATGTTCTAATTGATTTTTCGTTGTGAGCATTTTCAAAACGGAATATTTTTTTTTGTAACCAATCTAATAATTCTAAATCATCAGCTAGTCCCCTAAATAAGGTTTGACAAAGATGAATATGTGATTGTACAAACCCAGGAATTAAAATATAATTTTCATAATTAAATATGTTTCCATCATAATTATTTAAATTAAATTTTTCTTTACTTTCAATTTTTGTAATAGTCCCATTATCTATTTCTAGTGCGTAATTTTCTAAAATAGCATTTTGAGAATTTACAGTTATAATTTTTTTGGGAATAATTAAAATCTTCTTTTTCATATTTTTAAATGTGCTTCAAATACACCAAGGTGTGAAACTATTAATTTAACAATTCGTTTTTTAAGTATTGTCCCGTAATACTTTTGGGATTTTTAATAATCTTTTCTGGTTTTCCTTCTGCAATTATTTCACCACCATATTCACCACCACCAGGACCTAAATCAATAATATAATCTGCAACTTTTATCACTTCCATGTTATGTTCAACAACAATTACAGTATTTCCTTTATCCACTAACTCATTTAATACTTTCAACAGTATTTTAACATCTTCAAAATGTAATCCAGTTGTTGGTTCATCAAGCATATACAAAGTCTTTCCAGTATTTACTTTACTTAATTCAGTTGCTAATTTAACTCGTTGTGCTTCACCACCAGAAAGCGTTGTTGCCTGCTGTCCAAGTTTAATATACCCTAACCCAACATCAAAAAGTGCTTGCAATTTTCTTTTAATTCTAGGTTGATCTTGGAAAAACACTAAAGCAGTTTCAACGTTCATGTTTAATACATCTGAAATTGATTTCGTCTTAAAAAGTATTTCAAGAGTTTCACGATTATATCTATTTCCATTACATTCTTCACATATCACATACACATTGGGAAGGAAATTCATTTCTATTTTTTTCATTCCACCCCCTTGACATTCTTCACATCTACCACCTTTTACATTAAAACTAAATCTTCCTGTTTTATAACCTCGCATTTTTGCCTCAGGCAATTGTGCAAACAAATCTCTAATGTAAGAAAAAAGACCGGTATAAGTAGCTGGATTTGAACGAGGAGTTCTTCCGATAGGTGATTGGTCAATTTCAATGACTTTATCTATCTCCTTTAACCCTTTTACATTATCATACTTTAATGGAAGTACTTTCGAATTATAAAATTTCTGTTTGAGTAT
>JAFGPR010000216.1 GCA_016936095.1 Ignavibacteriales bacterium
AATTTATCCTCAGGAATTAAAAGAATTTCAGGATTGATATAAGAAGTAGCAGCAGCGTATTTTGAACCAAGTGCAGACATCCTATCTGACATCGCTTGATATCTCGAATTTGACAGATCAAGATCACCGGCTAAATTTGTATAAAGATACAAACGTGAAAATTTAATCCCCATCTCTTCGTCGAATTTTAAACATTTCAATAAATCCTCAGGTGAGTTACCAAGTTTACCTTCGAACTCAGAATACTTCGAAATGTTTCCATCCACCCATTTGAAGTCAGCTTCCCATAAATCTTCTGTTTCATAAATATCCAATAAATTCCATTTGTACTTTGTCTCAATTTGATCTCTTGTAGGTAGATTACCCGTTTCCTGTCCACTCATTAAATGGAAATTCCCGAATAGAAATGAAAAAACAAATGTGCCCACTGCCAACCTCATAACTTTGTTTGTGATTTCTTTTAGTTTTAACATCGTTAAACCTCAATTAATTATTGATTATTAAATTAACAAAATTCACTTTTTGTAAAACAACAAAAGAGTTTTCTATTTGTTATTTAAAGTTAAAAATTTAATTAGTAATTACAAAAAATTTGAGATAATGTTGTAAAATAAATAATTATTTTATAAATTAGTAACGAATTTGAGTGAATTATTTCAATTCATAAAAGAATTTAAGAGGAACAGATAATGATAGCACATCAAATTCGTAAATTAGCGTTACATTTTGTTTTACTTATTTTACCTTTCCAAAATATTAGTCCACAAGAAGTTGATAGTTTAAAAAAGTTAATTAAATTCTCTAACGATATTAAAAAAGTTGATTTACTTAACGAGCTTGCCAGTAATTATTATTATTCCTATCCAGACTCAACTATCCTTTATGCGAATATTGCCTTGGAACTTGCAAAAAATATTGACTATAAGATTGGTGAAGCAAGGGCTTTAGATTGTATTGGCAATGCTTATGACATCAAAGGTGAATATAATACATCACTTAATAATTACATAGTTGCATTAAAGATAAGAGAAGATAGTAATGATTCACTAGGTATTTCAGATTCATATTTCAATATTGGCACAAGTTACTATCATTCAGGTTTTATGGATAAAGCTTTGGAGTATTGCCAAAAATCTCTTGACGTTTCCGAAAAAATCAGTTATCGGAAAGGAAATGCTAGTGTTTTGGATATGATAGGTAATATTTATTATGAATTAAAAAAATTTGATAAAGCTTTAAATTATTATGAACGGTCGTTAGATATTGAAAGAGATCTTGAGGACAAACAAGGTATTGTTATTTCTTTATCAAACATTGCAGATATTTTTGACGAACAAGGAAAATATACAAAAGCTTTAAAATATTATTATGAAGCTGTTGATATTTGCAAAAATTTAAATGATAAGATTGGAATTGCCATTTTATTAAATAATATAGGTTATACATTATTAAACTTACAAAGATATGATGAAGCAAAAAATAATTTTATTGATGCTTTGAAAATTGCTGCTGAGTTTGGTGACAGGAATTTGGAAATGCAGGTATATGAATCTTTCGCAGAATTATATACTCGTACAGGTGATTATAAAAATGCATTAGAAAATTTTAAGTCCTTCACAAATTTAAAGGATAGTTTATTTAATGAAGTAAAAAGTGAACAGATTGCCGATATACGTGAAAAGTATCAGACAGAAAAAATTGAAAAGGATAAAAAAATACTTGAACTAACAAATAAAGAACTTGAAACAACCAAAATATATTTAATCACTGGTCTAGTATTGTTTTTTCTGATATCCACCGCAATATATTATAGAATAAAACTAAAACAAAAAACACAGGAATTACGGTCAACAGAAAAAATTCTGCGTGTTCAGATGAACCCTCATTTTATTTCAAACTCTTTAGTTGCAGTACAAAACTATTTAATGTCAGAAGATATTGACAATTCGATTATTTATATTTCTAATTTTTCCGATCTTATGAGAAGAGTAATTCAGAATTCAGAACTTGAATATATTTTTCTTGCCAAAGAAATAGAAGAGTTACAAGCATATCTTGAATTGGAAAAGTTGAGTATAGGTGAAAAATTTAATTATAAAATTATTGTTGAAGAATCTCTTGAAATCAACGATATTCAAATTCCACCAATGTTAATTCAACCATATCTTGAAAATTCTATTTTGCACGGTTTTACTGGTAAAGAAGATGATTGTCTTATAAAATTATCATTCAATCAAACAGATTCTCATTTATTTTGTACGATTGAGGATAACGGTGTAGGAAGAGAAGAATCATTAAAACGAAAAATGGAGGTCAAAAAGTATAAGTCAATCGGACAACAAAATGTTGAAAGACGAATACAATTAATTAATAAACTTTATAAAACAAATTTCAAGGTTAAAATTATAGATTTGAAAAATGATAAAAGTGAACCACTAGGAACAAGGGTTGAATTAAACATTTTGATTTCGTAAATTTAAACGAGAATTTTATTTATTGAATAAAGTGGGGGCATCGAATGGACAATAAAATAAGAGCTGTTATTATCGAAGATGATAAAAAGCAAATATTATTTCTACAAAATTTATTGATAAGATTTGGTAAAGAAGTAGAAGTAATAGGAACAGCCAGTAATGTTAATGATGGAATTAAACTTATTGATGAAACTAAACCAGAATTAGTTTTTTTAGATGTTGAACTCGGAAATAAAACTTGCTTCGATATATTACAATCAATTAAGAATCTTTCCTTCAAAATAATTTTTACTACTGGTTTTGAAAAATATGCTGCAAGAGCTTTTGAGTTTGCTGCATTGGATTATTTAATAAAACCAATTAATCCATTAAGATTGCAAGAAGCAATTTCAAGATTTAAAGAAATGCAATCTTTATCAGATGATACTTTAAACATTTTATTAGAATCTATCAACGAAGAAGTACGACGTATAAAAGTCGAAACTACAAATGGGTTCGCAATAATCAAAGTAAATGAAATTGTTCGTTTTGAGATCAAGGAGGATTTGGTTCTTTTAATATTGTCAAATGGAGAGGTAAAAAGACTAGTAAGGCCTCTTAATTATTTTGAAGAATTACTTAGTGATTTACACTTTGTTCGTATTCACGATAAACATTTTATTAACCTTAATTTTGTTACGGAATATAAGTCAAAATTTAAAGATGAAAATATTGAACACAAAAGTAGAGGTGGGTTTGTATTCTTTAAAGATGGAACTTTTTTAGAGATATCAGTAAGAAAGAAAGATGTGTTTTTAGAAAAAACCCGGAAGTGGATAAAAACCTGATTTTAAATATTTTTTTACTTGCACACATAGCATCGAATTCTGCACACCTAGCTTAAAATATTGTACACCTGCGAGATTTCACTTGCTTAGCAAATTTAAAAACATAAATTGCATACCAGAATAAAGAAAACTTTGATGTTCTTTGAATTTGTGTTTCGATAATAAAAAGTTTTTTCTATGTTGTTTTTTTTCATAATGGCACTCCGAACCCTCTCTCCACAGCCCCCGGAGAGAGGGTGCCTTTTTAAGTTTTTTATTATTGTTTTTTCATAAAGGCCTCCGAACCCTCTTCCCACAGCCCCCGGGAAGAGGGTGCCTAATTAAAGAATTCAAAATCCTTTCCCACTAAACTCAGACAAAATCAGTTGAGAATGCATTTTTGACTGCTTATTTATAACTAATTTACAAATATTACTTAACAAAAATTTCTTGCATTTTATGTAATATTTTGTTATAATCA
>JAFGPR010000217.1 GCA_016936095.1 Ignavibacteriales bacterium
AACGGTCGCGCATATGGCCAGTGGCGGTTTGCGGAGTGCGTTCCTATCCAACGTTACAAACCTTGATGCGGGGCAGAAACTTTCAAGCCTCCACTTCCCCCGCCATTGGCTATATGCGATGTTGTGCCCAGTTGTTATTTAAGAATTGTTTCGTAATCACTTTTTTCAAGAATCAAATTACAATTCATAGTGTATAATTCTTTTAGTGAATCTTCTCCATACTTTTCAATATATGCTTTTATTATCCTATAACCTATAAAATATCCTAGACGATAAGGAGCTCCTTCCCAAATTGATTCTCCCCAACTAAGAAATTTATTAATAATTTCATAATCTTCTGAATCTAATAATTCTTTTGAATATTGAAATATCTTTTTCTCGTTTTCTATAGCCCAATTCCAATCAATTTTATCAAATACAATGTAGTCTAAAGAAGAATATTTTTCACCCCAGAAAATTTCATTGATGTAACAAGCTAGACCTTCGTCAATTATGTATCTGAGAAGATTTATTTTACTTTTATTAGTTTTATTAAACAACAAATGATTAAACTCATGTGGCAAATTAAAAATAAACCTTTCTTTTTCTCCAATAACTGGGAAGTTGGCCCACATAAATTTTTCATTAACGCCCATATATCTCCGATACCACGACCGGTTCCATAAAATAAAAAAAATTTGCATTGTGGTGTATAACCTGTCAATTTAGAATATTTATTGCCAATTTCTTCAATGGTAGCTTCAATATTGAAAGAAAAAGGCAACCAAATCCCTACGACATTAGGGTTATTCAAAATACCCCAGTCTTCATAAAGGAATTCTTTATATTTAGATTTACCAAAAAATGAACTCCAAAGCATTGGATAGTCATGGTACATTACATTTGCAAAACTATCTTGTTGGGTTGTTAAAGGAAGATTTCTATTCTCGTGTATCAGTTTTATTTGATGTTTATAAACATTTATTAATTCGATACTATCATTCAGAACTTTTATTACTATATCAGGACTTTCCTTTACCTTATTATAGTAATCATCTAGTTGTCCGTAACCAGTGCTAAGAAATATTAGAAAAGATATTGTAAGTACTAAAAATCTCTTATGTTTCATAATAATACATTTTCTTGATGACGATTGTACTATGTTTTTTGTTACAATTGGGCACAACGTTTACGCGTATGAGTAGTGGCGGGATAGGGACGAAGTCCTTATACCGTCCTGCGAATACTGGTTAAGGGTAAAAAAACCAGTACCTTAGCAAAATGCAGCCATTACTTATACGCGGTGTTGTGCACTGTTGTTTTTTTTATACTTTTTCCAACAAGAAGTAATATAGCATTGTCAATCATTTTAGGAACCGTAACATTCCATTTATTATCTAAGTGTCTATTCCAATTATATCGAATTCCCATTATTTCTAAACATATATCCATAATCTCTAAATACTTTGATTTTGATTCATTTGTATTGTTATAAAAAAAATACAAAGTATTGCTTCTATCCATTGGCATTAAAAATTTTGGAAATAGGAAATGAAGAACTTTTGAATTTGAAACAAGTCTTCCATTAGTCCTCATAAAATTGAGATTATCATATATCTCTCCAAGTTTAGATAATAATATGGATTTATTATTTAATCTATTGTTACCTAATATTTCAATTATTTTGAAATTTTCAAGATTTTCAATTAAACAAGTCTTAAATTCATCATAATATTTCATTTTCGCACCTCTAGTATTCATATCCCATGAGACTAAAGTTGCATAAAGGATTTCAATATTATAATCAATATTTAGAAAATCAGTAATATTTGTCGATTGTCTTAAATGAAAGACTCGTTTGTAAAAATACAAATCAGGTCCATGTCTGTAAAATTTGTTAATATCAGAGATTCTTGATTTAATTGTCTGGCAAATTGTTTTAATTTTTATATCCTTATTTAACATTATTCAATTATTGGTAAGGAATTAACTTACAATAGTGCACAACGTTTTCGGGTATGAGCAGTGGCGGAGTTCAGGGCGCAAACTTGTCCAGATACACGAGCAATTATTCGAAGCGCAAACCTTGGCACCACCAAAAGCCCGCCATTGCTTATACGCGGTGTTGTAGTGCGTACTATTTTTCTCTTTGCTTACACCTTTTTTCAAATAATACTAATAGTTCATAAGTTATGATTGTAAAGAAGGAACCTACTCCACTTGCAATAATATCATTTGAGTCATAATACTCATTTGCTCCCCACATTGGTTTTATTTCTTCAATCATTAAAATTAAAAAAACAACTATTGCACATGCGTAGACAATTAATCTACCATGTTTAATTTTACGAATCAATACTGCTGATACAGATAACAGACTAATTAAATAAGCTGCAATAAAATTAGGGAAGCAATCCGTAAATACTTTCTGAAATCCTGTATTATTCAGACTATGTCTAAAGAATTCTTTATTTAGTGATATTAAGCCAAATAATGCTGCAAATAGTATTGCATTTATTGCTACTGCTTTCTTAATATTCTTCATATTTTAATTAAATTTTTCTCTTTCTGGTTTGTATTTTTTGTATGTTCGTTAAGGGACATAGTTTACATCGTTAAAGGCACATGGTTTACACTAAATTCGTAGATAACCTTGTTGATTGTTGTTTTTC
>JAFGPR010000218.1 GCA_016936095.1 Ignavibacteriales bacterium
ATTCCTCTTGTTCAATGGATTCGTTTAGGAAAACAAAACGTAATTAAATTGCAACGAGAAAAGAAAACAGCATAATAAACTAAATAAGGATATTTGAAAATAATGACAGCAGAAAATACTTATAAATTAGAATTAACAACATCACCCCATACTCATTCGAGAATGTCAACTCAAAAAGTTATGTGGATAGTAGTTGCTGCCCTTGTGCCTTCTGTAATTACGGGAGTCATTTATTTCGGTTTATATCAGTTACTTATTATTGCAATTAGTATTGCATTTTGTAGCGGAACAGAAGCGTTAATAAAAGTAATCAGGAAACAGAAAATAAAAATCAAAGACGGCAGTGCAGTAATTACGGGTTTATTATTAGCATTAATATTACCTCCGAATTTTTCACTTGTATCAACTGCATTTGGAGCGATAATAGCGATATCACTTGGCAAGGAAGTATTTGGAGGACTTGGTTATAATATTTTTAATCCAGCATTAGTTGGCAGAGCATTTCTTCAGGCAGCATTTCCAGTACCGATGACAACTTGGACAATTCCAAATTATGCAGTTGATGCGACAACAACAGCTACACCGCTTTCAGCTTTTAAATTTGATAATGCACTAACCGAAATATCTAATATGTTTTTTGGAAATATTGGTGGTTCTATTGGTGAAACTTCAGCAATTGCAATTCTTGTTGGTGGAATTTTCTTAGTTGTAATTGGAATATCAAATTGGCGGATTCCATTATCAATGATTCTTGGAATAATAATTTTTGGTGGGATTTTTTATATAATTGATCCGATATCCTATCCTAATCCATTATTTCATCTTTGTGCAGGTGGTTTTTTATTCGGTGCATTCTTTATGGCTACTGACTGGGTCACTTCACCGTTGACGGGAAAAGGGATGTGGATTTTTGGGTTTTCAATATCATTTATATTGGTAATAATACGACTTTTTGGTGGATTACCTGAAGGTGTGATGTACGCAATATTATTTATGAATGCTTTTGTTCCGCTAATAAATCGTTATACTAGACCCAAAATATTTGGAGTAGAAAAATGAATTTAGTTACAAAAATGTTACTAACCTTAACGGTTATCGGAATAATCTCTGGTGGCTTTTTAATGAAGATAAATGAATGGGCTGAACCTAAGATTGATGAACATCGAAAAACTGCTACTGAGGAAGCAATATTCAAAGTGCAACAAAAAGCAAAATCGTATGAGAAAGTAAATGTCGATAAAGAATTGTATAAAGTTTATGATGAAAATAAAAATCCAATAGGCTTTGCTTTGCCTTTTGTGGGTAATGGTTTTCAAGGAAAAATTCGCGTGATTATAGGAATCGCAGATGACCTTGAAAAATTAACCGGCATACAAGTTTTAGAACAAGTGGAAACACCAGGGTTAGGAACTAAGATTGTTGAAGATCCTTCCAAAAAAGGTAATGAATTTTGGTTCCCTAATCAATTTATAGATTTATCTGTTAAGCCAGAAATTAAATGGATAAAAGGAATAGCTCCCGACGAACCAAATGAAGTTGAGGCAATTACAGGAGCAACAATATCTTCAAAATCGTTAATTCAAATAATAAATAATGGGATTGAATATTTACAATCATTGCGAGATGGAGGTAAGATATGAGCAAGAAAGTATCTGTTATGGGAGAATATATAAAAGGATTATGGCGAAATAATCCAATTTTTAAGCAGGTGCTCGGAATGTGTCCCACTCTTGCTGTAACAACTTCAGCGTTAAACGGTATAGCAATGGCACTCGCAACAACTTTTGTTTTATTTTTCTCAAGTACAATTATTTCATTCATAAGAAAATTAATACCAAGTCAGGTTAGGATTGCTTCTTATATAGTTATTGTCGCAACATTTGTTACGATTGTAGATTTAGTAATGAAAGCACAATTTCCCGAATTGAGTAAAGCGCTAGGTCCATATATTCCGTTAATTGTTGTTAATTGTATTATACTTGGCAGAGCAGAAGCATTTGCTTCAAAAAATAATGTTGGTCGTTCAATGCTTGATGCACTTGGAATGGGGAGTGGTTTTTTAATTGCTCTTGTTATGTTGGGTAGCATTCGTGAATTACTTGGAACAGGAACAATTCTCGGCTTTCAAGTAATGCCAAATTTTTATGAACCTTGGTTAATAATGATTTTACCTGCAGGTGCATTTTTAACACTTGGTTCTCTGATGGGATTTTTTAGTTTTTTATCGATGCGAAGAAAACGATTACTAATGAATACTGAAATTAAACGAGATATTGAAAAGAAGAAACCGGTAATTGTAAATAGTGCGGAGGTATAATAATGGAATTATTTTTAATTTTCTTTTCGGCTGTTCTTGTTAATAATTTTGTCCTATCTTATTTTTTGGGTATATGCCCTTTCATTGGAGTATCGAATAAACTATCTTCGGCTTTTTCGATGGGAATGGCAACAACATTTGTAATGACATTGACTGCGATTGTGACATGGTTAATTAATAATTTGATTCTAATTCCAAATAATATGGCTTATTTACAATATGTTGCTTTTATTCTTGTTATAGCCTCGCTTGTCCAATTTGTTGAAATGTTTATAAAGAAGACTAGTCAACCTCTCTATCGTGCACTTGGAATTTTTCTTCCATTGATTACGACAAATTGCGCTATACTTGGATTAGCTTTATTTATTGATTTGAAAGCATATTCGTTTTTACAAGGAATTGTATTTGGAGTTGGTGGTGGGATTGGTTTTACATTAGCAATTAGCATAATGGCAGGTATTAGAGAAGAATTAGATTTAGCCGATGTTCCTAAACCATTCAGAGGTGCTCCTATTACTCTAATTGTTGCAGGAATTTTAGCATTAGCATTTATGGGATTTTCAGGATTAATTTCAGTTTAACAAAAAATAATTTTAGAAAAATAGATTTGTATTTCTGGAGGAATAATGGATTTAGCATTAATAATTGCAGTTTCGACAATGGGTGGACTTGGATTATTTTTTGCAATATTTTTAGCAATAGCAGATAAAAAATTAAAAGTTGAAGAAAATCCTTTAATAGAAAAAATAAACGAAGTTTTACCTGGTGCTAATTGTGGTGCTTGCGGTTGTGCGGGTTGTTATGCATTTGCTGTTAAAGTTGTTAACGGTGGAATCAAAGTTAACGGATGTCCGGTTGGTGGCGAGGAGGTTGCTAAAAAAATTGCAGAACTCCTCGGTGTTACTGCAGAAACGAGTGTTAAGATGGTAGCTAGAGTATTATGTAGAGGTGGAAATTTAGAAGCAGCAAAAAAACAAGCAGAATATAAGGGTCCAACTGGTTGTGCAGTTGCTCATCTTATGTCAGGTGGAAATAAAGCTTGTTTTTATGGTTGTCTTGGTGGTGGTGATTGTGTTACTGCTTGTCCCTTTGATGCAATGTATATGAATGATAATGGTTTGCCTGTTGTTATTGAAGAAAAATGTACTGGTTGTGGAAATTGCGTTAAAGCATGTCCCCGTGGAATTATTGAACTTCACCCTATTACACAAAACACATATGTATTCTGTAAAAGTCAAGATGATCCTAAAACTTCTCGTGCTGTCTGTAAAGTGGCTTGTATAGCTTGTGGAATTTGTTCAAGAAAATCAGAAGGTGCGATCGAAATTATTAATAATCTTGCGGTTATCGATTATAGCAAATATAACGAAAATATAGAAGCAATTATTCCATTTGATAAATGTCCAACTAAAGCAATTGACAGATTATTTGTTAAGAAAGTGGAAGAAGTTGCAGTAGAATAATTTTAATATATATTTTTATACCGTTGAAGAAAATTTCTTCAACGTTTTTATTTTAAAGAGGAAATAATGGCAGTAGAAGAATTTATTGAAAGTGGAAAAATTGTAAAAATAGACGGTAAGTTTGTTGATATTGAACTAAATACTACTGATGCTTGCGAAGAATGCACAGCTAAACTGTTTTGCAAACCCAAAAGCGATGGAAAGAAAATTATCACAGCGATTGATGAAATAGGTGTATCAATTGGTGATAAAGTAAAAATATCTCTCGCTGGTAAAATTGTTTTTAAAATGAGTTTTTTACTTTATGGAATACCACTCATCTTATTGGTAGTAGGAATTTTTGCTGGCTTGAAACTTTTTGATGAATCTGATAATATCGAATTATTCTCATTTCTCTTTGGTTTAGTCATAATGTTTTTTTATTATTTAATATTCCATTTGTTAAACAGAAAGAAATTAAATTTAAGTAATATGCCGAGGGTGGTCGGAAGAATTTAAAGTATTATTATCTTAAAAATTTAATTATAAAAAAAAGACGTAAGTAATTACGTCTTTTTTTGATTAACTTACTTCATTAAAATCATTTTTTTAACTGCAATATTGCCCGCAGATTCTAATCTATAAATATATAATCCACTACTTAGATTTTCTGCATTAAATTCTACCTCATGATGACCCGCAGTTAAATTATTATTTACTAATGTTGTAATTTCTTGACCTAATAAGTTGTAAACAGTAAGTTTAACATTACCTGCTTCTGGGATAGTGAATTTAATTTTTGTAGATGGATTGAATGGATTAGGATAATTTTGCCCTAAATCAAATTTATATGGAACATTTACGTAGATATCAATATCAAGTCCCCACATAGTGCTTTCCAAACTTTCGTTGTTGTTTCTATCTAGTGCAGTAATATAATAATATGTATCTTCTTGTGGAGTAATTTCATAATAATTATTTCCTGTAATATCAATAATGAATGAAGGATCTTGTTGAACAGAAGAAAATCTTGATGTAATCATATTATAATATATTACGTACTTCATAGCAGTATCCCCATCAACAGCTGCAGGTGGAGCGCTCCACATCAATCCATCAGTACCTGTTTCTGGTATTGTACCAAAAGTTAGAGCATAAGGTTCATTTGGTGGGATAGTATCGCCCCATTCCATTACAGGAATAAGTGCGTCATATTGATAAAGTGCCATGATTGAATCAGTTACATTATTGTAATTGTCGGAAAAATTTCTTGCCTGGAAAAAGGTGCTGCCTTGGCAGTAATCATTATTTCTATTGAGTCTGATTTGCTCTGACATTTCCGAACGTAAAAGTAATCCACCTGTATAAGTTTTTGGTGAGGTTTTATAAAACGGATGGCCAACAAAATAATGTCGTCCGTAATAATGAACCGAATCTGCCCACCATGGCATTAAAACTGCATAATCAGTTGAGCCACTATTTATTGCCCAATAAATTTGTGGAATAATATAATCAACGGATCCATCTTGCAACCAAGCTATCGGGTCAGCGAATATCACATTATATGCATCAAGTCCAGAAATTCCAGCTGGAACTCCATTTTTCCAGATACCAAATGGACTTATACCAAACTTAACCCAAGGTTTTAATACTTTTATTGTATCGTTAATCATTTGCATCAAAATGTTTACATTGTCACGTCTCCAATCTCCAATATCCGATATTCCTCTATTGTATAACGAAAATGTTGCAGTATCCTGATGAGAAATTTGATCAGGTGGGTATGGATAGAAATAATCGTCGAAATGAATTCCATCAACGTCGTAGCGGTTTACAATATCAACAACTACTGAAATATTATAATCCCAAACATCAGGGATACCAGGATTAAGGATTTTCAAATTATTAAATGTTAATATCCATTCGGGATGTGTATTACTAATATGAGTAGCATCTGGAGTGTAAACAGTTCCATTTCTGACAGCTCGGTATGGATTCAACCATGCATGGATTTCCATTCCTTGTTTACGGCATTCCTTGATTGCAAATTCTAGAGGATCCCAAATTGGATTAGGTGGTGTTCCTTGATCATTAGTCAACCAGTATGACCAAGGTTCAATGCTGGATTGATATAGTGCATCGCATTCGGGTCTTATCTGAAAAAAGACTGCATTAACATTACACAACTTAAGAGAGTCAAGCATAGAAACAAGTGCGTCTTGTTGCTCTTGTGTTGTGTAAGTTCTCTTCAATGGCCAATCTAAATTTGCAACAGAAGCAATCCATACACCCCTGAACTCACGAATTGGTGGAATATCTTGTGCTGTAATACGGATGATGCTTAGAAGCATAACTAACAATAGAATCTTCTTCATAATATCCCCTTTTTATTTAGTTTTGAAAAAAGTATAATTAAATTAAATTATTTTTACAAAAATAACCAATAATTTTTATTGAAAACGAAAATCTGAATTCAAAATCAATAAAAAATTGTATTTTTCAATAAGTATTTTCAAATTATTTATGTAATA
>JAFGPR010000219.1 GCA_016936095.1 Ignavibacteriales bacterium
AACATAGATATTCTCTTTTCGTTTAGGATAGAGCATCCCGATAAAATCGGGAAGGTCGCTGGTTCGAATCCTGCCGTGGGTACAAAATATTTTTACTCCACCGGGAAATCCGATATCGGGAATTTTTTCCAATCCTTATAATCAAAATGCCACCATTCTGAAGTTATTGGTTTAAAACCAAATTTTTTCATTGTGTCAGAAAGTAGTTTTCTGTTTTTTAATACTTGTTCTGGCAGGTTTGTATAACTCGGTCGTGATTTTTTAGTGAAGTCATCAAATGGTGTTCCCATATCCAGTTCATTATCCAAACTATCAATCAATGTAACATCTACAGCAGCACCTCTGTTATGTTTTGAACCCTTCTTTGGATCAGCTACATAGGTTGCGTTTGGAAGAATCTCCCACATTCTTTTTTGAACTGATAATGGACGGTAACCATCAAATATTTTTATTCGTAGGTTATGATATGTTTTTAGGTATTGATTTGCTTCAGACAATTTAACTGCAACTATTTTGCGAAGATATACTTTTGCACTTGGGTACAGAATCTGTCCCGTAAAGTTATTTGTCGTAGCATATCTAACATCTTGTACAATTGTTGAATCAATATCCTTAAGCAATACAAACGAATCATCAGGTTGAGAAAAAATAATAAATGAATAAAAAAACTTTAATATTAAGTAAATGCAATATTTGTTCATTACTAACATTTTTATTGTTGTCTCCTTTTGTAATCAACCATCGGGTTAACTCGATGGTTTAAAAATAGTATTTATTCTACCTCTATTACTTTATTATTTTCTAATTTATATTTTCAACTCGATTTTTCGCAAAATGCAATGCCGCCCTTGTCAAATTTTAATTTCTTTCCCGCTTCGCTTACCCATCCAACAATTCTTGCAGGAACACCTGCTACAAGTGCAAAGTCAGGTATATCTTTTGTAACTACAGCACCTGCACCTACAAAAGCTAATCGACCTATTGTAACTATGCAAACGATTGTTGAATTTGCACCAAGAGATGCTCCTTCCTTAACTAAAGTTTTAAGATAAAATTGTGAACCAACTTGAGGATATTTAGAACGTGGGTCAATCACATTTGTGAACACCATCGAAAGTCCACAGAACACATAATCCTCCAAAGTAACACCTTCATAAACAGAGACATTGTTTTGAATTTTTACAAAATTGCCAATCGTAACATTGTTTCCCACTTTTACATTTTGTCCCATCACGCATTTTTTGCCAATTTTTGAAACTGATTGAATATGAGAAAAATGCCAGATTTTTGTGTCTTCTCCAATTTCAACATTTTCATCAACATACGCTGACTCGTGAACGAAATAATTTTTTTCCATTTTTAAAACTTTTTATAATAATAAAAAATTAGTAAAATAAACCGGAATGAGTGTTTTTAGGATTCTGTTGAACTTAAAAATTGAATTATATCTCCTAAATATCCAATTTTGTTTTTATTCTGTGGTAATAATCTATCTTCAAAAATATTATTATATTTATCTATTAAATAACGTACGATTTCATTCAACTTATTTACTGAGCCTTCAGAGTTAATAAAATTATTATATTTTAATCGCAAGTTATTATCCTTTTTTAATAAATCTAAAAAAATAACTGAATAATTAATTTTGTGATTTAAAAGCACAGTTCTTTCATCAATTGTCAGTAATTGAGAAAGCCAAATGTCATCGTATTTTAATAATAGTAAATCAGAGACAGGAAACCTTCTTCCAAAAAGTTTCAAAGTTATATCATCGCCATAAAGTGCACCAATTTGGATCTTAACATTCGAATACTCAGACTTAATTATTATTTGTAAATTCTCTTCATCTATATCAATAATGTTTAATGATGGACTTTTTTTGATTATTTCTAATAAATATAAAAATCCATATTTACTTGATGAATAGAATCCATGTGCTTTATCTGAATCTTTGGTGGCAGGACTGTCACATGTATCAAACAAAATACCAATAAAAATTTCAAATTTTTCAATACCAAATATTTCAAGTAATTCAATTAGTGAAAAACTTTCATCTCCTTTTTTAAATAATTTAGTATTCGATTTAATATATTCGATAAAGATACCAAACTTCTCGGAGGTCCAGATCTCTCTTCTTGCTGCTGTACCCCCTGAATCTACACGATTTTTAATTTCCATTAAAATTAAGGATTTAGTATCTCTGATAATACTTCCTAAATCAGTGTTTACATCTCTATTCGCAATCCAATCCCATTTTGTAGTTCTAATTTTTTCTTTTTCTTCTTGCGTCAATCCTTGTAAAGTAAAAAGCCCTTTCCTTTTATAAATTTCAGGAAATTCTAACCAAAATGGAAATTTACTTAGTTCCACAGATAGAGTACAAGTTTCAAATGAAGAGGCAATTTTTTTCTCTATATATTTACCCCTTCCACCCTGACTGTGATGATAATAAGAAGTAACTCCCAATAATGATTCATAATATCCTCTAATATGTTCTGGAACACTTAATAATCCGTCAAATACTTTGGTAACTGGATCAAAATCTTTTTCAGTTATATCAATGCAGAGCTTTTTAAAGTTTTCTAAATATTTTTATAAGGATGATAAAGCAGTAGCTGTCCAAGTTCTAGATTCTCTTTTTTCTTAAGGCAAAGAAAATTTCTTTTTATTATCATTTCATACCTCTTTTTCAAAGATAATTACACTTTCACCACGTATGGCTCTGTTCCTTGCACCCAAAAGAGGATTAAATATTAATTTCAAAAACTTAAATCCTACTTCTTCACAAAATTTTTTTGTACTTATAGTTGTGGGGATTTTTTTTCCATTAACAGTACTATCTCCAATTATTATTGCTAGCTTTCCACCTGGTTTTAATGCCCAAAAAATATTATTAATAGAATTCTTTAAATCCTCATAATATTGAGCTACTTTAGGAGGCAGACCATTGTATTGATTCTTAATTAGATCATTATTTTTCATTCCGAGGTATTTTGATTCGATTTTTTTCATATCAACATTTAAGTAATCATAGGCTATTTTATCTTTTCCAACATAATCAATAGAAAAATAGTATGGAGGACTTGTAATACAAGCATCAAATCTTTCTTTTAATTTAATTACTGATGGTAATTCTAAAACATCTTTCTCCATTATCTCTGATGTTTCAAATTTAAGTTTATACTTCTCTTTAATCTCACAAGTTTTATGAAGACATTCTTTTATATAATTAAATTTTTCAAAAAATAGTCCCTCTTTTCCTTTTCTATTATACCGTGTTGTCCTTACAAAAGCATCTATTGTATCAAAATAAATCGTTAGCATTAACTTATAAATAAAAGGATCGGGATGTTTCCATTTTCTTTCTTCTATATCTTTTAATATGCTTTGCAAATCTTTAATAGAATAGTTTAATTTTTCTGGTTGAATAAAAAGTAACTCATTTTTCAATTCCGATAAAATTATACCCATCTTTGTAACATCGATACCAAAACTTTTAATACCCATAAATGAGGCTTCGTGAGTAGTGGTACCAGAACCATTAAAAGGATCAAATATCAACGAATCATTATTTAAATTAAATACATTTATTAAAGTCCTAACAAGTCGGGGATAAAATTTTCCCTTGTAAGGATATAAATTATGAAAAGCATAAGCATTAGTATCTCCAAACTTATCTACTAAATCCGTATACAAAGTTGTTTCACCTTTAACTTTCTCCAGATGTGCTACTCTATTTTTTATAAAATTTACGTCCCCTTCTAAATCAACTATTCTGTTAATTGGATCTAATTTATAATATTCTGTAAGCCCTTGAAGTTCTAGGTCTAGAAATTCTAAATCTGCTAGTGTCTGCATCCAAAAACCAAATATTGTTTCTCCCTTTGGTATAACATAATTTGAAAATTCTTTTGCATATTTTTCTAAAATCTCTTCATATGATGGAAAATCATTTGTTCCAAACATTGTCATTTGCTCATTAGTTTGCTTTAAATTACTCATTCATTACTCTCCAAATTTGTGCTTTTAAGATAACCTAATTATTTAAATTTCTATTACAATAATAAGTAAAATTCTTAATATTAGTCCTTTAATTGTTTATTAATATTTCAATCATGTCATTATGTACTTTTCCATTAGTTGTAAGTATTTGTTTTGAGAAAATATTTATTTTATTATTTTCAAAATCAGTAACAAGTCCACCTGCCTCTTCTACAATTAATTTACCTGCACAAATATCCCAGGGATTTAAGTGTACCTCCCAGAATCCGTCAAACACACCCTCTGCGAGATAACAAAAATCAATCGCAGCAGAACCAAGTCTACGGATTGCGCGACTAACTTTTAAGAATGCGTTAAACTTCTCCATTGCATTATAAGGATTTTCTGCTACATTATACGGGAAACCTGTAACAAGAACGCTTTCACGTAAAACACTATTATCATTCACTTTAATTTTTTTCCCATTTGCAAATGCACCCGAATTTAATTCAGCAGAATAGGCAACATCTCTCATAACATCATAGACAACACCGCAGATTGTTTCGTTGTTTTTCTGTACACCAATCGAAACAGAAAAAATTGGCAGGCCATGAGCAAAATTTGTCGTGCCATCAAGAGGGTCAATCACCCAGCAATATTCAGAGTCACTCATCTGCTCACCGCTTTCTTCTGCAAGCACTGAATGATTTGGATAATTTTTTTTGATGAAATTTATAATAGTTTCTTCTGATTTTTTATCAATGTTTGTTACGAGATTTGAAGCATTTGTCTTAAATTCAATAGAGATATTTTTTCTAAATCCGTTTCGGATAATTTCGCCAGCAATACGTGAGATTTCAATTACTTTATCAATCATAATTATTCAATTTTGATTTAATAGAATGGATATTTTATTTACAATTCAAATATCCAAAAAATATCTTTAATGGGAAAACTCCTTAAACGTTTTTATTCATTTTTTAAGTATATATTTTATTTATTGAACAAAATAATTTATTTTTCGTCATAATAATCA
>JAFGPR010000220.1 GCA_016936095.1 Ignavibacteriales bacterium
AAAGTTTTCTGTAGAATCAGCATAGATTAATGCACGACTGATATTAAGTAAAAAATTATTATGATTTGCCTCCTGAAAAATTCTAACAATTGATTCCAAATCTCCTCCCTGAGCACCTATGCCTGGAAGAAGAACAAATAAATTTTTCATATTAATAATATTTTCTTTTAATTCATTTGGATTAGTCGCACCAAAAACAATTCCACAATTTGAGTTAGTATTCCAAATATTTATTTTCTCCATTACCTCCTGAAAAACATATTTTCCATTTTTACTCATTAATTTTTCAAAATCATTCGAACCTTTATTTGATGTAAGTACTAAAATGAAACTTATTTTATTTTTATATTCCAAAAATGGTTGAATCGAATCATAACCCATATACGGACTCAACGTGATGGCATCACAATTGGAATTATCAAAAATTGCTTTTGCATACATTTCAGAAGTGTTACCGATATCACCTCGTTTAGCATCACCAATTATTAAAATATCTTTTGGTATATAATCAATTGTTTCTTTTAATGTATCTAATCCACTCGATCCCTCTTTTTCATAGAAAGCAAAATTTAATTTATATGCACCTGCCTGTTTATAGGTAGAATTTATAACAATTTTATTAAACTCCAAAATTGGATTTTCTTTTGATAAAAGAAACTTTGGAATTTTTCTTATGTCAGTATCTAATCCAACACAAATGTGCTTTTTATTATTAATAGAATTTAAGATTTTTTCAATTGCATTCATATTAAACTTGCTCAAGTCGATTTTTATAAATATTTTGAACTATACCCATTAGTACAATAACCGATAATAATGAGCTGCCCCCATAGCTTAAAAAGGGAAGTGGTAAACCAATTACTGGGGTTATTCCTAAATTCATTCCAATATTAATGGCAAAATGACAAAATATAAAAATGAAAACTCCTAAAACAACTAGACTATTAAAACTATCTTTTGCATTTGAAGCCAATTTTAGTAATCGCCATAGAATGATGAAAAATAAGATTAGAATTAACATACAACCGATAAATCCGAATTCTTCTCCAACTACACTAAAAATAAAATCTGTCCATTGTTGTGGTATGAATCGTAATTGTGTCTGATTTCCTTCCATAAATCCCTTGCCAAAAATTCCGCCTGAACCAATTGCAACTTTAGCCTGAATAATATTATAACCTGCTCCTGTTGGATCAACATAAGGGTCTATAAAAGAAGCTATTCGAATTTGTTGATGTGGTTTTAGAAAACGAATGAAATATTCAAATGCTAATCCCGCAATGGCATTAAAAATAAAAATTGTTACACTAAGGAAAATATTCTTTTTAAAATATATCAACCCTACTGCCACTAGTACTAAAGTGACAAGAAGAGCTACCCATCCGAAAAGTGAAGCGATAGCCACAACTCCAGGTGATAAAATTAAAAACAGTGCAAATAAATCGAGTCCATTCCAAAATAACATTGCTATAGTAATAATTACAAATACTATCGCTGTGCCCATATCAGGTTGAGCTAAAATTAACAATACAGGTACAAATCCAATCGCAAGACTAATTAATATTGTTAAAGTCTCACTGATATTCTCCTTTTGTTTTGACATCCAGTAAGCTAATAAAAGTATCAATCCAATTTTTGCAATCTCTGCTGGTTGAAAACCTATTTCGCCATATCGTATCCAACTCCTTGCACCGAATACAACATCTCCAATCACTAATACTAATAAAAGAAAAAAGAAAGAAATTGAGTAAATCCACAATGCTGATGATCTAATTGCTTGCCTTGGTAAAATGAAAATGATAAAATAAATTATTAAAGAAAAAATAATCCAAATTAAATGCTTATAAAAATTGTCACCCGCAATAGGGTGATTTATCGTCGAACTATATACAGCAAATAAACTTATAATAAGTAGAAATACCATTGGTATAAATAATCCAAAGTCAAACCTATCCTGTATTTTATAATTTACTCTCACTAAAATAACCTAATTTACTTTTGTAGTATCTACTAATTCAATATTTTGTTCTTTTAATCCGAGATATTCTTGAATAATCCTTCTTGCAATTGGTGCAGCATAAGTAGCTCCAAATCCAACATTTTCTATTAAGACAGCTACGGCAATTTTTGGATCATCATATGGAGCAAATGCAATAAATACTGCATGATTTGCACCATGTGGATTCTGAACCGTTCCTGTTTTACCAGCTATTGTTATACCAGGTATCAAAACACTTCTAGCCGTACCATTCCCATGAACAACTCTGTACATTCCATCTCGTACTATATCAAATGTGTTTTTGCTAATAGGTACTTTAATTTTTTTGAATTTTAATGGGATATAATTTTGTGTTTCATTTTGAATAACCCCTTTTACAAGATGAGGTTTATACGTCTCACCATAATTTGCTAATAAAGCAGCATATTGTGCAAGCTGTAGAATCGTAACACTGCATTCACCTTGTCCAATACCAAGACTAATAAGGAAACCTTTCCGCCATTTACCTTCGCCATAGGTTTTATCATAATAATTACTATCAGGTATTAGACCAGCATTGTCTTCTGGAAAGTCAATTCCTGTTTTCGAACCAAATCCCAATAAACGAGAATATTTTGCCCAGTTCGCAAGTCCGATTTTCAACATCAATTGATAGAAAAATGTATTGCACGAACCTTCAATTGCTCGCGTAACATTTACAGAACCATGTGCATGAGTACACGCGAAAAACTTGTTTCCAAATAGAAGTCCACCACCACAGCCGATTGTCCAAGAGGTAGTAATTATTTTTTCTTCCAATCCAGCTAATGCCAATACCATTTTATATGACGAACCAGGTGAATAATTTGCTGAACTAACACGATTGAAAAGAGGTTTCTTCGGATCATTCAAAAGAGTTTGCCAAGTTTCTGGAGAAATACTACCTGCAAATTGACTTAAATTAAAAGTTGGAGACGATGCGAAAACCAAGATTTCTCCGGTCTTTGGTTCAATAGCAACCACACCACCACGATATCCTTCTAAAGATTCTTCTGCAACTTTTTGTAGATTATAATCAAGTGATAGGACAAGATCATTTCCTTTTACTGGAGGTATATCATGCTTTCCATCTGCATATTTACCAATTACACGTTGTTTTGAATCAACCAAAATATATGAAATACCTTTTTGTCCTTTTAATTCTTTTTCATAGTATTTTTCCAATCCAGCAGAACCTACAATATCACCATAACTATAAGTTTCTTTATTATCCTGAAGTTGTTTGCTTGTAATTTCTTTCGTATATCCAAAAGCATGGGCACCAGAAAGCTCAGTAATATAATCTCGCTGTATTTCAATCTCGTAACTTATACCAGGTAGCTTATCGGAGTTTTCTTCATACCAAGCAATAAAATCGTAACCAATATCTTTTTTAATTTTAATTGGTAAAAATCTTGATGTTGTTGATTGGCTTAAAATCTTTTGTATATATCCAGAATCGAGTTGTAATTTATTTTCAAGTAAAGAATCAAATTTGCTATCATATTTTGTTGGAGTAATAATTGCAACAAAGGAAGGTTTATTAGTTACTAACAATTTGAAATTTCTATCATAGAAAACTCCACGAGGAGCTTGCTGCTCCATTTTTTTTATACTGTTTTGTTCAGATTTAGCAAGGTATGAAATATTTTCAACTATTTGTATCTTTATGAGTTCATAAATAATCAATGCAAAAAAAAGAAAAACAAATATTTGTATAATCCTTTTTCTTACAAGTAATTTTATAAAATCATCATTCATAAATAAATTTGTTTTTTCTTAGTAAAATAATTGGCAGACTAAAAACAGCTGTATAAAAACCCGATAATAATCCATTCTCAAAAAATAGGAATGCAATACTTACTTCTAATTGTGAAGTGATTAAAGCATATATGAATGAATCAAGTGTAGAAATAATGAATATGATAAATACAAACAAAAGAGTTGAAGTATTAAAGTGTATTTTGTTCTCGTTGTAAAAATATCCTGTTATAAAACCTGTTAAAGTTTTTGTAAACATTCCAGCACCTAATATACCACCAGTTAGAATATCAACAAGAAACCCTAAAATAAATCCAAGTACAGTACCGTAAATTTGTCCGTATAATAAAGTAAAATATATAAGTAGAATTACAATTAGGTCTGGTGCTATGTAAGAAAAGGATATTAAAGGAATAATATTTAATTGTATTAAAATTAATGGTATGAATAAAATTAGCGGTAAATAGTGCTTAAATGACATTGCAAATTTTTATTTTTATTCGACTAAATATTTCCAAGTGTTTGTATCTTGTTCAATTTTCATGATGAAAACGTAATTATCTTCAATAAAATTAGCATAGGGCTGAATAATTAAATCGCTGAATAATCCACTTATATTTTTCTCTTTATCTTTAACGATACCAACCGGAATTGAAGGGGGCATTATGGTTGAGAAGTCAGAAGTAATAATTATATCACCTATATTAACCTCATATTGAACTGGAATATTTTTTACCACAAGATCATTTCCATTCCAAGTTAAAATACCATCTAAGTTTGTCCGTTGAATTTTAACAGATAATTTTAATGTGCTATTTTGAAGAGTCCTAACAAGACAATAATTATCAGTTATGTCTTCAACGATTCCGACTAAACCTTTATGATTGATAATCGGCATGCCAATCCCTACACCATCATTATTCCCACAATTTAATGTAAAATAATTATTTACTCTTGATATTGTTTTATTAATAATTCGTGCAGGTATTATTGGATAATTATTTTCATTTTTATAATTAAAAATTTCTCTTAGTTCTTGGATCTCTTTTCTATATTCTCGAAGTCTATTAACCTCAAGCATAAGCTCAGCATTTGTTTTTCTTAATTCTTCTAATTCATCATCACCAGAGAACAAATTCTGAAAAAAATTTGATAAACTATTAATTATGATAAATCCACCAGAAGAAATTTTTGAAATTTTTCGATTCTCAGTATCGTTGTTGGAAAGAAGAATAACAAGACTTATTAATGAAAGAATAACCAATATTATATATTCTTTAAACTTTTGCAATATATTTTTAAAAGCGAGCATTAATAATTTCTTTTTCGAATAAATACCTTAGAATATTTATTCATGTTTTCGATGCATCTACCAACTCCACGTACAACTGCGGTAAGTGGATCTTCAGCAACATGAACGGGTAAATTGGTTTCCATTCTTATTCTTTCATCAAGACCTTTAAGTAATGCACCTCCACCTGTTAGCATAACTCCTCTGTCAAGAATATCTGCTGATAGTTCAGGAGGTGTTCTTTCAAGCATTTGTTTTACTGCTTCAACAATCTGTATTACATTTTCATTTAATGCTTCTCGTATTTCAACTGAACTTACCTCAACAGTCTTGGGAATACCACCTACAAGATCTCTACCTTTAACATGAATTACAACTTCTTCTTTTAATGGAACCGCTGAGCCAACTTCGCATTTAATTTCTTCTGCTGTTCTTTCACCAATCAATAAGTTATAGTTTTTCTTGAAAAATTGCATAATAGCATTATTCATTTCATCGCCGGCAATTCGACTTGATTCAACATTGACAATTCCTGATAGAGCAATTACTGCTATTTCCGTAGTACCGCCACCGATATCAATAACCATATTCCCGATAGGAGCATCAACATCTAAACCAATGCCAATGGCGGAAGACATCGGTTCTGAAATAAGATGAACTTCTTTTGCACCTGCATGTTCAGCACTATCCTTGACAGCTCTCTTCTCAACTTCGGTAATACCACTTGGAATAGCAACCACAATTCTTCTAATAGAAAATCTACCTCCAATAACTCGCTTAATGAAAGCACGAATCATTCCTTCTGCTATTTCAAAATCAGCGATTACTCCGTCACGCATTGGTCGTGTAACTCTAATTTGTCTATGTTCTCGCCCTTGCATTATTCTTGCTTGCTGGCCTAGAGCGATAATTTTTTTTGAATTTCTATCGAAAGCGACTATTGAAGGCTCATTTAAAACTATACCTTTACCTTTAAGATAAATTAAAGTGTTAGCCGTTCCAAGGTCCATTCCAATATCAACCGAGAAGAAATCAAATATTCCCATGGTAATCCTTAATGTTTAAAGTTTCTAATTTTTGTAAATATCATTGATATATCATTTTTATTTGCTACATCAATTACTTCTTGATCTCTGACAGAACCTCCTGGTTGAACTATTGAAGTTATTCCATTATTTACTAGCTCAATTACTCCGTCAGGGAAAGGAAAGAAAGCGTCTGAAGCAGCGACTGAATTTTTTAATTCATGTCCGAATTCTTTTGCTTTCATTATTGCTATTTTTGCTGAATCAACTCGTGAGGTTTGCCCAGCACCAACACCTAATATTTTTTTATCCCTTACAATTACAATTGCATTTGATTTTGTATGTTTACAAACTACCCAAGCAAAATTAATATCTTCATATTCTGAATCTACAACTTTTTTTTCGGTAACAACTTCAGAATTTTGTTTTTCAAATATTGAACTATCTTTATCTTGAACAAGAAGTCCACCGGGTATATCTTTAATGGAATATTTATTGTATGGTGGTTTTGAAAGAATTTTTACAATTCTTCTGTTTTTTTTCTTTTGTAATATTTCTATAGCATCAAGATCGTAATCTGGAGCAGCGACGATTTCCAAAAATATCTCGTTTAGTTTTTCCGCTGTTTTAGCGTCAACTTTATTATTAAAAGCAACAATACCTCCGAATGCAGAAACAGGATCACTTGATAATGCTTTTATATAAGCATCTAAAACTGTATCACCAGAAGCAGCACCGCACGGATTTGTATGTTTAATAATAGCACAAGAAATATTTCTTAATTCATATACCAGTTCAACAGCTGATGTTAAGTCAATAATATTATTATACGATAATTCTTTACCAAAAGTACATTCGAAATATTTATTAAAATCACCAAAAATAAATGCTTTTTGATGAGGATTTTCACCATAACGAAGTTCTTCCTTTATAGGATAATTTAGTCTAATAGATTTTTTGGGGAATTTAAATTCATTTTCAAAATAATTTGCGATAATTGTATCATATAAGGAAGTATACGAAAAGGCATCGGCAGCAAGTCTTTCACGAGTTTGAAGACTGATATCGCCTTTTTCTAATTCCTCGAGAAAATCATTATATTGTTTTGGATCGGTTATTACAGAAATATATTTATAATTTTTAGCAGCTGCTCTGATTAAACTTGGTCCACCAATGTCAATATTTTCAATTTTCTCATCAACTGAAAAATCTTTTATATCGACTACTTTTGGAAAAGGATAAAGATTTACGCACACTATATCAATCGGTTGGATTTCATTTTTTTTTGCTTGTTCCAGATCCTTTTCATTATGTCGTCTGAAAAGGATACCACCAAATATTTTTGGGTGAAGTGTTTTGACCCGTCCATCGAATATTTCAGGAAAAGATGTATAATCTTGAATTTTTACACAATCAATATTATTTTCGATTATTAGATCAGCTGTTTTACCAGTTGCTAAAATAGTATAATTATTTTCTGATATTTTTTTTGAAAAATTAATAATGTCAGTTTTATCGGAAACACTAATTAAAGCAATTTTTTTCAATTAACACTCCGTGGGAAATTTTATTGTATATAAACTCTATTATCAATAATCTTAATCTTTTGTTCTGCAAATTTTCGTACAACAAAAGGAAGTAATTCATGTTCAACTTTTAGAACAGCTTCCGCAATTTCTTCAGGATTTCTTACCGTTGAAATATCAATTGCTTTTTGAGCTATTATTTTTCCATCGTCATAAATTTTATCAACAAAATGTATTGTTGCACCTGATATTTTCATTCCTGAGTTATAAACGGCACTATGAACATTCATACCATACATACCTTGTCCACCAAATAAAGGAAGTAGGGCAGGATGTATATTAATAATTTTTTTATCGAATATATCAACAAATTCATCTGGTATTTTTTTTAGAAAACCAGCAAGAACAATTAAATCAATTTTTTGATTTATTAATATTTCAGAAAGTTCATAGTAGGTTATGAATTTTTCTTTCTGTTTAGAACTTACAAAATATATTTTTAAATTATTTTCTTCTGCAATTTCAATTGCTTTACAATCAGATTTATCCGTTATAATAGAAACTACTTTAAATAAATTCGGATCTTTTTTCTCTTCATTTAAGATTGCATTTAGATTAGAGCCTCTACCTGAAACAAATACGGAAATTTTAAACATTTAAAATTTGTATAATTATTATTACTAAAATAAAGATTTTACTTGTAATTTGAAAACATTTGATTACAAAATTGGAAAAAAAACGAATATTTCTATAATTTTCTTTTCTTTTGATTTTTTCTTATAAGAAAATTTGTTTATTAAATAAAAATTTATCTTGAAAAAAACCAAAAAAAATCTGATATTTGAAAGTTAAATTTAGTTGAATAATTTAGGTCATAAATTTATCTCCTAAATTTTATTTGGAAAATTCGTTTAAAAGAGATAATTTTTCACTATGAAAAAGTTTATTTATATAACTTTTTACTTTTCAATTTTATTAACCCAAACAAGTTTAATTTTCACTGACCTATTTTTAGAATCTGTAAGTGCATATCAAAAAGATGGTAAAGTAGTTCTTAATATAAATCTCAACACAAATTATGAAATAAAATCATTTGCAATTGAGAGAAAAATTAATTCCGAAGATTTTTCCCGAATTTACTTTTTAGAAACCAAAGGACTGGCAGATTATTCAAATATTATATTTGATAATGTTGAACCAATTGACGATTATATGTATAGAATTACTGTTATTACAAATGATAACAAAGTATTCACATCAACAGAATTTAAAATAAATGATAAGACTAATCTCAGTCAAATTTGGGATTCGATAAAATCTTTATTCCGATAAAGACCTTTCTTAGGATTCTCTAAAATAATGCTGAATTTCAATACTACATTTTATTTAGTTTCGAAATCACCACGAAGAAGAAAATTACTTCAACAATTAGGATTAAAATTCAAAACATTGGTTGTTAATATTGATGAAAAAATTTATCCTAATGAATTACCTGTTTCAGCGGTTAAAAGGATAGCTGCTGAAAAAATGAAATTGGCCGAAAAGAAGATAACATCGGGAATAATTTTAACTGCTGATACAATTGTTGTTTTAAATAATAAATATCTTGGAAAGCCAAAAGACAAAAAGGATGCCGAAAGAATGCTAACTTTATTGAGCGGTAAGTTTCATTTTGTGTATACTGGATTTTCATTAAAAAATTTGGATAATCGAAAAGAACTAGTTACATACGAAAAGACAAAAGTAACTTTTCGAAACTTAACCCACAATGAAATCAGAGATTATGTTGCAACGGGTAGTCCACTTGATAAAGCTGGAGCTTATGGAATACAAGATGACTTTGGAGCAGTATTTGTGAAAAGTATCTCAGGATGTTATTACAATGTGGTGGGACTACCTATTTCAAAACTATATTCTGCTCTTGTAAAAATTACACTATAATTATTGCCCAGAATTTATTGTCAATATCTCATTAAATTACCTTGCTAAAAAATTACTTTCCTTTTAATTTAAATTGTAATTTATTTTTGTTTAATGTGATTAGAATAATTTTAAAAATATTTCTCTTTTTCTTTATGATTGTAAATCTAATTTACTCTCAGGGAAATCAGAAAATAATTTTGGTTACGGATAAATTCTCAATAAATTTTAATAATTTCTATGCACTATCAGCTACAAATATAATTCAAAATAGCGAAGTCATATTTCTTGGTAATAGAGAATTAAATAAAAATGATTACCTCATTTCGTATAGAGAAGGATATTTCAAGTTATCTGATTCGCTTGTTTATTCTATCTTTGATACAATTACAATTTCTTACAAATCAATAAACTTAAATCTTGAGAAGCAATTTCAAAAAAATAAATTAATTATTATTCCAAGTTTAACTTCAACAGACTCAATAAAAGTAATCAAAGAAGAAAAAAGTTCATTTACCACAGAATCAATATTTGGCCGAGAGATGACACAAAGTGGAACGATTATGAGAGGTTTCAATGTTGGAACTAACAGTGATTTTTCGTTAAGCAGTGGATTACGTCTTCAACTGGCAGGTAAACTTTCTGATGAAATTGAAATAGTAGCAGCTATTACGGATGAGAATACTCCAATTCAACCGGAAGGTAATACTGAACGACTTGAAGAACTTGATAAAGTTTTTATTGAAATTAGACATAAAAATGCAATTGGTGTTTTTGGTGATTTTGATTTGAGGGAGAACTCAGGAAAATTTGGTAAATTCGAGAGGAAATTACAAGGATTAAAAGGTAGTTTTAATTTAGATAACTATTCTGGAAATATTTACATCGCAAATTCTCGTGGGAAATTCAATACTCAGGAATTTTATGGAATTGATGGTGTACAAGGACCATATCGTTTATACGGAAGTAATAATGAAAAGGATATTATTATAATTGCCGGAAGCGAAAAGGTTTTTGTTGATGGAGAAGAAATGATAAGAGGTGAAAGTAATGATTATACAATTGAATATTCAAATGCTCAGATTACCTTTACTCCCAAAAGGCTAATTACTTCCTTAACTCGAATTTCAGTAGATTTTGAATATACAGACAGACAATATCAGAGAAATTTTTTCGGAACGAGTGCAGAAGGACTTTTGCTTGATAACAAAGTAAAAATCCATGTTGGTTATTTCAAAGAAGGGGATGATAAAGATAATCCTATTGATCTGCTTTTGAGTGATAATGATAAAAATATTTTACGAAATGCAGGTGATGATAAAAATAAGGCAGTTTATTCAGGTGCAGTTTTTACTGATACAAATGCCTATTATGTTCGAGTTGATACGCTAATTAATGCTGACTCCTTTGCATACTATTTTTATGACCCAGGGAATTTGAATGCACATTATCAAGTTACATTTACTTATGTTGGAGCAGGTTATGGCGATTATAACAAAGAAAGTCTCGGTAAATATAAATTTGTTGGGATTGGCAAAGGTTCATACTTACCGATTAAGTATTTACCGTTGCCAGAGTCAAGGCAAAATGGAAATGTTGTAATTCAAGCAGAAGTAACTAAAGAATTAAAATTTGATATTAATCTTACGGGTAGTATTCTTGACAGAAATTTATTTTCCACGATTGATGATGGAAATAATTATGGTTATGCAAGAGATCTGCAAATAAGTTATGAACCGAAGAAAATTGAAATTGGAAATTTTAAACTTGGTGAAATGAATTTATCTTTGAGAGAAAGATTTATTGAAGAAAGGTATTTACCAATTGATAGGATAAACAATGTTGAATTTAACAGAGATTACAACGTAAGTGGCAATACTGTCGGGAATGAAACTCTAAGAGAAATTAACTTAAATTGGATTCCAATTAAAAATTTAAATTTAATTTCTAAATATGGTTATCTTAAAAAGGGTAATGGCTTTTCTTCGAACAGATATTTTTCCAAGGTTAATTATAATAAAAAAGATTCCATAAAATTTTCTTATTCTGTTGATTATGTTAACACAAAAAATAGTCTAACAAAAAGTGATTGGTTAAAACAAAATGCGGAAGCAAAATATTCATTATGGATTTTTAAGCCGGGTATTTTATTTAATCACGAAGTAAAAAAAAATAAATTATCTACCTATGATTCACTTTTAAGTGGTAGTTTGAAATATATTGATTATTCTCCATTTGTTGAAATCGATAATTTTTATGGTTTTAATTTTACGTTTCTCTTTTCATATCGGGAAGAATTTCAACCTGACAAAGTTTATTTTAAAAATGAATCAAAAGCATACACAAGAAATTATTTATTGGAATATCGAGGGATTAAGGAATTTAACACAAATGTTAATCTTACAATACGAGAAAAGAAATACAATGATGAGTATAAAAAAATAGGTTATTTGAATAATGAAACGGTTCTGATACATTCACTTTCAAAATTTAATTTTTGGCAAACATTTTTAACAGGTGATTTATTTTATAAAGTTGGTACAGAACGTTCAGCAAGATTAGAAAAAGTATTTGTACGGGTACCTCAGGGCACAGGAAATTATATTTATCTTGGTGATTTGAATGGTAATGGAATTGCCGAAGAAAACGAATTTGAGTTATCTGCTTATGATGGTGATTTTATTATCACAACAATCCCAACCGACGAATTATTCCCTGTGATTGATCTAAAAACAAGCACAAAGTGGAATTTAAAATTTGATGAAATTATTAAGGATAATTCATTTATATCCTCAATATTGCGGTCATTATCAACAGAAACTTTTATTCGTGTCGAAGAAAACAGCAGAGATGAAAAATTGTCAAATATCTATCTTTTGAAGTTTTCTCAATTTATGAAAAAAGGAGCGACTATTCGCGGAACAAATTTTTTTCAGCAGGATATATTTGTTCAAAAAAATTCCAACGAGTTATCATTTAGATTGAGATATACACAAAGACGAAGTCTTTCAGAGTATAGTGCCGGGATTGAAAATTCATTTTTAAAAGAGAGAAGTATCAGGGTAAAATTTAAATTGGTTAAAGAGATTAACAATCAAACTGATTTTAAAAATACAATAGACAACGTATCTGCTGACTTCCTTTCAAACAGAGTGCGAGTACTTTCGACAGATGATTTAACAACAGATTTTTCATATAGACCAATTGATGATATCGAGTTGGGATTTAAAATTCAGACGGGAACAAGCACCGACAAATATCCCACAAACCCAACTATTATTGATTTCAATTCTCAAGCAATACGTTTTAATTTTTCTTTTACAAGCAAGGGAAGATTACGAATTGAATTAGAAAGGAACGAATTTGCAACAAATAACTCACAAAATTACATTCCTTTTGAAATAACACGTGGAAATAATATCGGTAAAAATTATATTTGGAGAGTAAATTTTGATTTTAGGATATCAACTAACTTTCAGACTATGGTCAGTTATGATGGAAGGAAACATGGAGCAGGAAAAATAATTCATAATATGCGTGCTGAAGCAAGAGCATATTTTTAATTTGTGGAAGTAAGATGAAAATTATTTCAAATATTATAGAAGCACATATTTTTAGAGTTGTTAATAAGAAAATGCAATTCTTAATATTACGACGTTCAAATGAATTTTCATATCCTTTTGTATGGCAGATGGTAACAGGTAGAAATGAGAAAGGTGAAAAAGCTGTTAGAACAGTTATCCGTGAAATAAAAGAAGAAACAGGATTAACTCCAAAAAAAATGTGGGTTGTTCCAAATTTGAATTTTTATTTTGATCACGAGCAAGATGGAATTATTCTTGTTCCGGTTTTTGCAGTTAAAGTTGATAAAAATGCTGATGTAAAAATTTCCAATGAACATAGTAAATTTAAATGGGTTAGCTTTACAAAAGCCAAAAGGTTATTCGCGTGGTCTGGACAGAAAAAATCAATCGAAATTATTTTCAATTATTATACAAGAAAAAAGAATTTTTTAAAGTTAGTTGAAATAAATAGCGTTAAATAAAAAAGGAGATTATTGTGAGTTTACTAATTATTGGTTCAATTGCGTTCGATACTATTGAGACACCTGTTGATAAAGTTGAAGATACTTTAGGTGGTTCAGCAACTTACATTTGTCTTGCGGCAGGTTATTTCTCGAAACAAAATTACTTGGTTGGTGTAGTGGGTGATGATTTCAATAATGAACATATTACTATGTTAGAAAAACATAACACAGATTTGCAAGGATTACAAATAGTAAAAGGTGGAAAAACTTTCAGATGGGGTGGAAGATATCACGAAAATTTTAATGATAGAGATACTTTGTTTACTGAATTAAATGTATTCGAAACTTTCAATCCGATTATACCCGATAATTTAAGAAAAACAGAATTTGTATTGCTTGGAAATATTGACCCACCTTTACAAATGAATGTTCTAAATCAGATTGAAAAACCAAAATTTATTTTTTGTGATACGATGAACTTATGGATAGATATCAGAAAAAACGAATTATTAGAAGTGATTAAGAAAATTGATATGTTGGTAATAAATGATTCAGAATCAAAAATGATTTCAAATGAAAAAAATATTTTTAAAGCAGCTGAATATATTCAAAAAATAGGACCGAAATATTTAATTATCAAAAAGGGTGAGCATGGTGCTTTATTTTTTCATAGTAATAAAATATTTACTATTCCTGCATATCCATTAAAAAAAATAGCTGATCCAACCGGAGCTGGTGATTCATTCCTTGGAGGACTTGCAGGTTACATTGCAAAAACAGATGATATTAGTTTTGAAAATATAAAGAAAGGAATTGTGTATGGAACTTGTTTGGCTTCATTTTGCGTAGAGCATTTTAGTACGAAGGGATTGGAAAATTTATCAATGGAAGAAATTAATAATCGGTATTATGAAATGAAAGAACTAACCGAGTTTTAATATGTCTGATTTTAAGTGTATTGAATTTTATAATGACAAAATTATTTTCATTGACCAGACAAAATTACCTTTAGAAGAAATTTACATTAAAACGGATGATTACAATAGAATTGCTGAAGCGATAGAAAAATTAGAAATTCGAGGGGCTCCTGCAATTGGTGTCGTAGCGGCTTACGGTTTAGCATTGGCAATGAAGAACAAATCCTCACAAAAAGAACAAGAATTTTATAACTCTTACGAGAGACTAAGATCAACACGTCCAACAGCTGTTAATCTTTTCTGGGCACTTGATAAAATGAAATTAATTTTTGAGCAAAATAAAAACTCGGAAAATATCTACCATATTTTATTAAGTGCAGCAAAAGAAGTTCATAAAGATGATATTGAAAAATGTGAAATGATTGCACAAAATGGACTTAATATATTTCAAAAGAATTCAAATGTTTTAACACATTGCAATACAGGTCAATTAGCAACCGGTGGTGACGGCACTGCTCTAAATGTAATCAAAAAAGGATTTGAAAAAGGATTTGTGAAAATGGTGTATGTAGATGAAACCCGTCCACTTTTGCAAGGGTCAAGATTAACTGCATTTGAACTTGAGAAATTAAATATTCCATTTAAAATAATTACTGATTCAACTGCCGCATTTTTAATGAAAAATAATGATGTGGATCTAGTAATCACAGGTGCAGACAGGATTGCAGTAAATGGTGATACAGCGAATAAAATAGGAACCTATAATTTAGCTGTTTTATCTAATTATCATAGAATTCCTTTTTATATTGCTGCTCCGACAAGTACTATAGATTGTGATTGTGAGTCGGGGGAGAAAATAAAAATTGAAATAAGAGAAAAATCAGAAATTTTAAGTATAAAAGGAGTTAAGATTTCAAAAGAAGATTATGAAGTTTATTCACCTGCTTTTGATTTAACTCCTAATGAATTGATTACAGGAATTATAACAGAGAAGAAGTTACATAAACCCCCTTACAAGTTAAATGACAAAGATTAACAAAACACGGGCGATTGTTTTAAGAAAAATAAATTACAGTGATACGAGTAAGATAGCAACTTTTTATACTGAAGAATTTGGAAGAGTTTCTGGCATAATAAAAAGTGGTCGGGATTCCAAAAGTAAAATCGGTGCTATAATTGATCAGATGAATTTAGTTGAGTTGGTGTTCTATCAGAAAGAGAATCGTGATATTCAGCTTATTAGCCAAGCCGATTTAATCCTACACTATCCTCATATTAAAGAAGATTACGAAAAAATAAAATATTCAAGTGCCATTCTGGAATTGTTATATACTTTAACAATCGAAAATGAGATCAATAGAAAACTATTTAGAGGATTAATTAAAATATTTGAGTTACTTGAGAAAGGTTATGAGGAGGCAAAAATATTATTTACTAGATTCCTGATATTTTTCATAAAAGAACTCGGATATGAATTGCAATTGACAAAATGCAAGCATTGTCAAAAAGAATTAGAAAAAGAAGAAACAGTTTTTTTTAATTTTGAATCAGGTTTTTTTTGTGAAGAATGCAAAATACAAATACAGGCAGAAGTTGTTTTTGAAAAGGAACTTTATAAAATTATGCTTTGTTTAACGAACAAAAAATATGGAAAAATTAAGATTTCTAATAAAAAAATCGATAGAATAATAATGTTCTTAGTTAAATATTTATCGTTTCATATTCCAGAATTCAAAGGAATTAAATCTTTATCATATTAAAAAGCAATTCAAAAAAATAAAAAGGAGAAAATATGAAATCAAAAAATTTGATTGCCGCAATCGTTTTTCTTGTGATAGGAATTATCAGCGGAGCAATTATAGTAACAGAATTTGATCTGATTAAAAACAGTAATGCTGACAATATTGGTACGGAAAATTCACCAGTTACTCTTAACTCTGATGTACAAGCATTCAATAATATGTTTACTGAAGTAGCTGAAAAAGTTACTCCATCAATTGTTCAAATTTTAGTTGTTGTCGAGCGAAAAAATCAATTTAAAGATATGATTCCAGAAGGTTTTGAATTTTTCTTTCCATTTGATGAAAATATTCCAAAGGAACAGCAAGGTGGAGGTAGTGGTATCATCATTAAAATAGATGGCTATATATTGACAAACAATCATGTTATTGATGGTGCCACACAGATAGAAGTTACATTATGGGATAGGAGAACTTATCAGGCTGAATTAATAGGTGCAGATCCTTTGACAGATTTAGCGGTGATTAAAATTGATGAAACAAATTTACCTGCTGCTTATTTTGGTAATTCTGACGAATTGAAAGTTGGTCAGTGGGTAATGGCAATAGGGAATCCTCTTGCATTGCGTTCAACTGTAACTGCAGGAATTGTCAGTGCATTAGGAAGAAATGAAATTAATTTAATTAAAGATACCTATGGAGTTGAAGATTATATCCAGACAGATGCTGCAATTAATCCCGGAAATAGTGGTGGTGCTTTGGTTGATTTAAATGGTGCAGTAATTGGAATAAATACAGCAATTGCTACAAATGGTTATTCTCAGAGTTATATTGGATATGGTTTTGCTATACCAATTAATTTAGCTAAATCTGTTGCAGAAGACATTATAGAAGATGGTCAAATCTCAAGAGGATATATTGGAGTAAGAATCAGCGAAGTGGATGACGCTACAGCAAAAGCAGTTGGACTCGATAAACCTCAGGGTGTAATGGTTCAAGAAGTAATGAAGGATGGTGCTGCTTCAGAAGAGGACATTAAGGCTGGTGATATTATATTAAAGATAAACGGAAAAGAGATGAATCGCGCTAGTGAGTTGCAGAGTTTTGTAGCAAGACATAGAGCAGGAGATAAACTTGACCTGACTATTTATCGAGATGGGAATTATATTAATAGAACTATTGTATTGAAATCCCGCGAGGAAGATAAGAATATTACTGCTGTTGAGACTGTAAAGGATATTAAAAAAAGTCAGACAGAAATAAATACTATAACAATCGAAAGTATAGGATTAACAGTAAAAAACTTGACTGAGACAGAATTAGAAAAAATTGATTTACAATATGGGATAGCGATTACAGACGTAAAACTATATAGTAAAGCATATAAACAAAATTTAGTTAAAGGGTATATTATTATGGAAATTAACGGTGAACAAATTAGTGATGTTGAGGAATTCAAGAATGTTATTGATAATAATAAAGGTAAAGCTGTTTTGTTGAGATTAAGAGATACTGCAGGAAATATTGCATTGATAGGTTTAGAAATTCCGAATTAAATTCTTTATAATATTGTAATAAAAAGCGTCTGATATTTCAGACGTTTTTTTTTTATATTTAAATGTTAAAATAATTTTTGGAAGATTTTATGAAAATTAAAACAATGGTTTTTAATCCATTTAGTTCTAATACATATTTGATATGGGATGAAAAATCTAAGGATGCGATTATAATTGACCCTGGTTGTTTTAACGAAGAGGAAGAAAAAGAATTAAATGATATTTTAGAAAAAGAAAAATTAAATGTAAAATATCTTTTTAACACACATTGTCATATTGATCATATTTTTGGTAATGTATTTATTTTAGAAAAATTTACACCTGAGTTTTACATTGGGAAAGAAGACGAATTCCTTCTTGATGGAGCTATTGAACAAGCAGAAAGATTTGGAATGAAGATAAAATTAATTAAGTATGAGAAAAAATATTTTAGTGAGAATAAAATTATAAAATTTGGTGAAATGCAGATTATACCTATTCATACACCTGGACATTCACCGGGTAGTTTTAGTTTCTATTTTAAGAATGAAAATATATGCTTTACTGGAGATGTCCTGTTTCTTGAAAGTATTGGTAGAACCGACTTATGGGGAGGCAATTATGACATTTTAAGAAATTCAATTGTTGAGAAATTATTCAAACTTCCAGATGATACACAAATATGTCCCGGTCATTCTGAAATGACTACTATTGGTTATGAAAAAAAATATAATTCATTTGTATAATTTTTTTAAGTGTTAAAATGAAATATTTAAATATTATTCTATTCTTATATTCAATTTCAGTATTTGCTCAAATAAATTTAAAGTATGAAGAAAACATTTGTCCGACTTATGAGGAAGCAATTAATTATTACAAATATCTCGATGAGAAATTTGAAGAAGCGAAATTGTTTGAATGTGAGAAAACTGATATTGGAAAACCATTGCATTTATTTGTCATATCTTCAGATAAAGATTTTAATCCGATTTCAATAAAGGAAAAAAACAAGAGGATTATCTTAATTAATAATGGAATTCACGCTGGTGAAACTTGTGGAATTGACGCGTCACTACAACTGTCAAATGATTTTTTATTCGAAGTCTTAGATAAGGATTTGTTGGAAAATATTGTTTTATGCATTATTCCAGTTTATAATGTAGGAGGATATTTGAATAGAAGCAGTTTTGGAAGAGTAAACCAAATTGGACCTGAGGAATATGGGTTTAGAGCTAATGGGAAAAATATTAATCTGAATAGAGATTTTACAAAATGCGATACAGAAAATTCGAAATCATTTGCAAAAATATTTCACGAGTGGGAACCTAATATTTTCATTGACACACATACTTCTGACGGCGCAGATTATTCTTATGTAATGACATTAATACCAGTCCACTATTTGCGTTTGACTGAACCATTAGGATTGTTTTTAAAAGATGAAATGATTCCTTCATTGTATCGGAAAATGGAAGAAAAAAAATGGGAAATGATTCCTTATGTTATGCCATTCAAGCAATTTCCTGAAGATGGAATTCGTGCAAGTTTCGCGAGTCCAAGATTCTCAAGTAGTTTTACAGGTTTGTTTAATACAATCGGTTTTATGTCAGAAGCACATATGTACAAAACTTATAAAGAAAGAGTATTAGCTACATATAATTTTATTCTATCAACAATTGAATTCACAGATGAGAATTATATAAAATTTGGTGAACTTAAAAATGAAGCTGATGAGAATTTGAAAAATCAGAATGAATTTTTCTTAACATATGAACGGGATACTACAAAATATGATATGATAAAATTCAAAGGATATGAAGTAAAATATAAAACGAGTTCGGTAACAAATAAAGATATTTATTATTACGACCAGAATGCACCTTACGAAAAAGAAATAAAATATTACAATTACTACAAAGAAAAATTTTCAGTTAAGAAACCAGAATATTATATAGTGCCTCAGGCTTGGAGTGAAGTAATTGAGTTACTGAAAATAAATAACGTTAAAATGTCGCGTTTATCAGAAGATTCTAAGATTATTGTGGAAGTTTATTATATTAGAGATTGTAAGACAAGTAAGAGAGAAACGGATTTCCATTATTATCATGAAGATTTTAGAATTGAAATTGATACACAGGAAATTCAATTCTTCAAAGGTGATTATGTTATCCAAACAAACCAAATAGCAAATAAATATATTGTTGAAATGCTAGAACCAAAAGGTGAAGATTCGTTTTTCAGATGGAATTTTTTTGACCCGATTTTACAAAGACATGAATATTTTGAACCTTATGTATTTGATGAAATCGCTGATGAGATATTAAAATCAGATCAAAAATTGCGTGATGAATTTGAAAAGAAAAAACTAAATGAAATTGATTTTGCTCAAAATTCCTATGCACAATATGATTTTATTTATCGGAATTCACCGCATTATGAGGAATGTCATCAAAGATACCCTGTATACAGATTAAATGGAAAAATAAATTTATCGTTAGAGTTATAAATGAAATTAAAATTCGGAAATTATTGTATCCGAAATTTTGAAGACAATGATATCCATTCACTTGTTAAATATGCGAATAATATTAATGTAGCAAAGAATCTTCGCGATGCTTTTCCTAATCCATATAAATTAGAACATGCAATTCAGTGGATAAAAATAGTAAAGGAGGGAAATAGATCAACACATTTTGCAGTTGCAAATGAAGAAGAATTAATCGGTGGTATTGGTCTAATATTGCAAGAAGATGTTCACCGCTTAAATGCAGAAATCGGTTATTGGCTTGGTGAACCATTCTGGGGGCAGGGGATAATGACCGAAGCAGTGAAAATATTTACTAATTTTGTATTTAAAGAATTTAATGTGATAAGATTGTATGCAAGAATATATGAAAGCAATAAATCTTCTGCAAGAGTTTTAGAAAAAGCAGAATATAAACTCGAAGCAGTATTTGATAAAAGTATTTTTAAAAACGGTATTATTCAGAATGAATATATTTATTCAATATTAAATCAGAATAGAATTTAAACTTTACTAAATTCTTTTTATATTTAATTTAAAAATTTACAAATCAGTAGGGGAAGCAAAATGAAAGCATTAAAATTATTTTTATTTTTAATAGTTTTAATTGTATCTTGCGATGACGAACTGGTTATTGATACAACAAAAGATACGGTTTCTGATCCAATTGCAGATATCACTGCCTTAGGAAACTATTTTTATACTACAAATTATGACTTATCTTTTAAAGCTGGCTCACAAATTGATTTGATGAGATTTACAACCGAAGGATTATTAGATAATCAATTTGATCTAAATATGAATGGTCAAGGTTATTTAGCCATAACAAATGATGGACAAAATATTTATTTATTATCACGAAGAACAAATTTGATTGTAAAGATATCTACAACTGGAGAAAAAATATATCTTAAACAACAAAAAGTTGAACCGAATTGGCAAGCAGCAGGTATTTGTTATCTAAATGATAAAGATTCAATTTTAATGTTATACCGCAATTTAAGGTATAGAGAACAATACAAATTCAATATTGTTGATAAAAACAATCCGAATAATATTGGAAGTGATTTTATTAAAACATTTAATGAATTTTCTGGGAATGATGGTGGTATCTTTTCGATAGAATATAGTAATAATAACTTTTATTTTATTGGTGTCGATACAACAATGTCGATAAACCTTAAAATAACAGATAAAAATTTCACTGCAATTTCTTCAGAAGAAATTGTTGATAGTACAGTGGTGGGTTTATGTATAAAAAATGGAGATTTGTATTTTAGTCATAATGACAGAAGAATAACAAAAAAATAAAATGGAGTATAAAATGAAAAAAGTATTTTTTGCAATATTCTTTATTTCTTTCACTAATTTATTTGCTCAAGAAAACGATAAACATTCGATTGATATTTTTTTAGATAATTGTGTTGAAGAAAATCAAACAATGAGTGGTTCTGCTTACTGTTATTCAGAAGCACAAGAAAAGTGGGACGAAGAATTGAATAGAGTCTATCAAGAACTTAGATCAAAATTAAATGCAAATCAAAACAAAGTGTTAAAGGATGCTCAATTAAAATGGATTGTTTTTAGGGATGCTGAGTTTGACTTACTTGATGTTGTTTATTCAACTTTACAAGGTACTATTTATTTGGCTGACTTGGCTTACTATAAAATGGTAATTGTAAAAAACCGAGTTCTTGAACTTGAGAATTATTTATTTACTATTGATAATTATTGAGAAATACTTTCTTAGATATTATTTAATAAAAGTTTTAATTAATAATTTAAAAAATATTTTATAAATTTATAATAGTTTCTATTGTTTTACTGATGATTGTTAAGTGTCTTTCGACTATTCAAAATATTGACTATGCACAAATGAGTAATTACAATCAATTACCAGAAGAAGATAAGAAGATATAGTTTAATGATAACATAAATTGTTAAATTATACTATTCATTAATAATATTTTCTAATTCAAATATTTTATCTGCTGAGAATAATTTCTCTTCACCATTACTCATATTTTTTAGAATGAAATTATTGTTTTTATATTCATTGCCACCTATAATAATTACATATTTTGCATTTAGTTTATTTGCTTCGCGCATTTGTGCTTTCACACTTCTATCGAGATAATCAATTTCAATAGATAATCCCTGTTCTCTTAATTGATGGCTTATTTCATAAATTTTTGTAAATAATTCTTTTTCTAACCTAATTATATAGATATCAATTATTTTTGGTGAAAGATTTAAGAGTTTCTCATTTTCACAAGCTAGAAGAATCCTTTCTATACCTGCAGCAAAACCGACACCCGGAGTAGGTTCTCCACCTAATTGTTCAATTAATAAATCATATCTACCACCACCGCATAAAGCGCTTTGCGAACCAATACTATTACTTATAATCTCGAAAGTTGTATGTGTGTAATAGTCCAACCCGCGTACAAGTTTTGGCTCAATTTCATAAGGTAATTTTAAGTTAGTTAGAATACTCCTTACTTGTTCGAAATGCAAAAGGCTATTGTTGTCGAGATGTTCTAGTAAAAGAGGAGCATTTTTCATTAACTGAATATCTCTTTCATCTTTGCTGTCGAATATCCTTAAAATATTTGTATGAAACCTCTTCTTGCTATCATCGGATAATTCTTCGAAGTATTTTTGCAGATAGTTGGCCAAAAGTAATTTATATTTTTCTCTTGATTCAGGAATTCCTAAGGAATTTATTTTAACAGATAAATTTTTTAGACCTAATCGTTCTAAAATTTTAAATGCAATAATAATCATTTCAGCATCAAGAACAGGATTAGCACTTCCTATTGCTTCAACACCGATTTGATGAAATTGTCTTAATCTTCCTGCTTGAGGTCGTTCTTGTCTGAACATTGGGGAAATATAGAATAATTTATTCAATCCCTGCTTTTTGCCCAGTGAATGTTCAATAAAAGCACGAACAACGGATGCAGTCATTTCTGGTTTGAGTGTTATGCTTACTTCGCTTCTATCAATAAATGTGTACATCTCTTTGCTTACGATATCAGTTGCTTCACCTATACTTCGAGCAAATAGTGCAGTTTCTTCAAAGACAGGAGTTCGAATTTCTTGATAATTGTAAAATGCCATTTCTTCTCTGACTAATTTTTCAAAGAAAAGCCATTTTTGAATTTCATCGGGTAGGATATCTTTTGTGCCGGTAATTGCTTTTATCATATCGTATTATTTTTGATAAGAGATAAATTCTCACCACTCTAAATCCGTATAATTATCTTCTTCCTTCTTAAATATTGTATGAATTTCATTGATAGTTTTAGCTTTGAGTAACAACTCTCGAAATTCCTCATTATTCATCATTCGGGAAATTCTGCTTAATAATTTAATATGTGGACCGACAAGATTTTCTTTACATGCTAACAGGAAGAATAAATTTACTGGTTTATTGTCAAGTGCTTGATAATCTACTGGTTCACTTGTTCGTCCGAAAGCTGCAATAATATCGGTAACTGAATTCGATTTACAATGCGGAATTGCAAAACCCTTTCCGATTCCGGTTGACATTATATTTTCTCTGTATTCAATAGCTTGAACAAGGGCAGGTAAATCTTTTACTCTATTATCATTTTTAAATAAGTCTACTAACTCTTTTATTATTCCAGTTTTATCTCTTGATTTTAGTTCAAGGATAATATGTTCTTCTTTAATAATATCAGATAACTTCATAGAAATTCTACGGAATATATTATAAAATTTTGCTTACAAACTTAAGCAAAACATTTTAGTTAAACAATTGATTTGATTACCAATTGAAATATTTTTAAAAACAAATAAAAATTTCTCAAAAAAAAAATTAATTTACTTGTTTTCGCAAACTATAAATTTTAATTTTATAACATAAGTAAAATAAAATTAGAGGTTTTTATATGGATATCCAAAATAAGACGGTTATGGTATTTGGTGGATGGGGTTTGGTCGGAAATGCAGTAGTTCATAAACTCATACCAGAAAAACCAAAGAATATAATTGTTACTTCATTACGGCAATCAGAAGCAGAGGGTTATGTCGAGCAACTTAAAAAGGAATTTCCTAATCTACCCAAGGATTATTTTGTTCCATGGTGGGGTAATATTTTTGTTCGTAACGAATTTAAAGATATGAACAGATTTGATGTTCTAGCTGATCCGCAAAAAAGAAAAATTTTGATGAATGATATAATGGACGAACTAACAGAAGATGTACTCAAAAATTCTTCGATTTATCAGGTAGTCATGAAATATAAACCTGATATTCTTGTTGACTGTGTTAATTCTGCAACAGGTATTGCTTATCAGGATATTTACTCTGTTGTGAGAAATGTAAGAAAAATAATTGACAAAAAACCTTCTATTGAAATATTAGCTGAAGAAACAGAAAAAATGATTTGTACAATTTATATTCCTCAGTTAATCAGACATATTCAGATCATGTACGCTTCTATGAATGCTGCCAATACAAAAATTTATGTTAAAATCGGAACGAGTGGTACTGGTGGGATGGGATTAAATATTCCTTACACTCATAGCGAAGAAAAGCCATCACGTGTATTATTGAGTAAATCATCAGTTGCTGGTGCCCATACTATGCTGCTTTTTTTGATGGGAAGAACACCAGAAGGAGCAATTACAAAGGAGATTAAACCGACAGCTGCTATAGCTTGGAAACGTATTGGATTTGGTGAAATTACAAAAGGAGGAAAAGTTATTGAGCTTGTGAATGTTGACGTAAAGGATGCGGTAAATTTAGATGGTAAATTAAAATTAAAATTGGATGAAAGATTCAAAACTACAGGTGATACATTAAAATCAGTTTTTATTGATACAGGAGAAAACGGAACATTCTCAAGAGGTGAATTTGAAACAATTACTGCTCAGGGACAAATGGAATATGTGACTCCAGAAGAAATAGCAGAAGATGTGATTTATGAAATAAAAGGTGGAAATACTGGACATGATATTATTAACGCATTAGACAATGCTACGCTTGAACCAACATATAGAGCTGGATTTTTACAACATACAGCAGTTCAAAAATTAAAGGAATTAGAAAAACAACATAATAAAGACAGTGTTGCATTTGAATTACTCGGACCACCAAGACTGTCGAAATTTTTGTATGAACTATATCTAATAAAATTAATTTGCGGTAAGATGAAAGATATTCCGAATTATAAGGCAGATGAACTTTCTGCAAAAGCATTTCAGATTATTTCTTCTGATACTAATTTAAGAAGCGAGATTGTTTCTATTGGAATCCCTGTTTTGTTACCAGACGGTAAGTCTTTATTGCGTGGAAATGATATTAAGATACCTCCATTCAGAGGAGAAAATGAATTAGAAATAAATGAAAGAAATATTGAATTATGGTCGAAAGATGGTTGGGTTGATTTAAGAGTATCCCAAATGGAAAATTGGATAAACAGAATTAAAGCTATTATGGATGAAGCAAATGCAATTCCTGAAGATAATACAAGTTCATTGCATGTCAGAACAAAAGCATATTGGAATAACTTCGAAGAGATAGACCTAGGCAAAGTAGTCAGTTGGATATTTATAAAGGAAGAACACGGAAAAAGAATGAAGTCGTAAAATTAATTAGTAGGAAATATTAAATTTTTAGTATACAATAAATAATATTTAGTTATTAATTTTTAAATTCGGGAATTAGGTTGAACAAACTCAAGGAAGACATTAAAAAATTATTAGAGATAATAAAATCACTTGATAAAAAAGTAATAACAATCTTTTTAACGATTGGAGTTATACAAACAATTTCGTGGTACTATACTAGCCGAAGATTTTTCAGAGCAAATTTATACTATGATGTTTTTGGTGGAAATCAGAATGTTGAGTTATATGAGTTTTTATTCTGGTTTATAGGTGATTTTATTGCATTATTTGTTCTACCCTTACTTATTATTAAGATTTTTCTAAAAGAAAGAATAAGTGATTTCGGAGTAAAATTCGGTGATATAAAAATTGGATTAAAATATTCTTTTATTTTTCTTGCTTTTATGGTTCCAGTAATATGGTTCATATCTGCATCACCCGCATTTGCTATAAAATATCCGCATTTACAAAAAGCAAAAATGGATTGGATGTTATTTTTAATTTATGAAATGGGCATGTTGCTTTATATGTTTTCTTGGGAATTTATATGGCGTGGCTTTATGCTTTTTGGTCTTGAAGTCAAATTTGGATATTACGCTGTGTTAATTCAAATGATACCATTTGTTATCTTGCATAATGGTAAACCAGATATTGAAACATTTAGTTCAATACTGGGTGGTATTGCTTTAGGTATTCTTGCATTAAGAACAAGGTCTTTTATTTATGGTGTGATTGTTCACATGGGAGTGATGTTAAGTATTGATTTCTTTTCAACGCTGAGATATCGGGCCAATGATTTTGGAATTGGGTTTGATTCTTTTTTAAATGCAATATCAGAATTTTTTTAATTAGAAAATCAAAAATAATTTTAAGGTGAAAAATGAGATTATGTTTAAATATTGATCACATTGCAACAATTAGAAACGCAAGGGGAGAGGGCTTACCTGATCCTGTAACTTTTGCTTTGATGGCTGAACAATTTGGTGTTGACGGTATTGTCTTTCACCTGCGTGAAGACAGGCGTCATGTAAATGAAAGGGATGTAAGATTATTGCGTGAACTTGTTACAACAAAATTAGATTTTGAAATGGCTCCAGTTGATGAGATAATCAGCATTGCTTGTGATGTCCAACCTGAATTATGTACACTTGTTCCAGAAAAGAGACAGGAATTAACCACAGAAAGTGGATTGAATGTAATTGATAATCTTACAAATATCAAAGATGCAATTGATAGATTGCATGAAAGAGATATTTCAGTATCAATATTTATTGAACCGGATTTAAAACAAATTGATGCAGCTGCTGAAATAAATGTTGATATAATTGAAATCCATACAGGTAATTACTCAAATACCAATTCAGAAGAAGAAATGTTTGATGAATTAGAACGAATTCGTCAGGCAGCAATTCATGCAAAGAAGTTGGCTCTTGGAGTAAATGCTGGACATGGATTGGATTATCAAAATATTAAAGAATTTTGTGCTATAAAAGATTTAGTTGATGAAGTCAGTATCGGGCACTCAATAATAGCACGAGCGGTATTTGTCGGATTGGAAAAAGCGATCAGAGAAATGATTGAACTAATACAAACGAGTAAATAGATATAATGAAAAATATCAAAATGTCATTTTTAGGAACGAAGCAGCAAAAAATCTCATTTGGCCAATTATTAAAGCATAATAACTTATAAAAATGAGAATCTTCTCCCGACAAGTAGGGATCAGAATGACTAAATTAATTTTAGTTTTTCAGAAGTTTATAAATAGTTAATTATTATAAATTTTCATAAAAATTCAAAAAATTATATGATTAAAACTCAAAGTGAAGGATGGGGAACAAGGGTAGGTCTTGTTCTTGCAATGGCTGGAAATGCTGTAGGATTAGGTAACTTTCTCAGATTCCCTGTACAAGCAATTCAAAACGGTGGGGGAGCGTTTATAATTCCTTATATAATTTGTTTCCTTCTTATGGGTCTGCCATTACTTATGATTGAATGGACAATCGGTCGTTATGGAGGAGAAAAAGGAAATCATTCTGCTCCCTTTATGATGGATAGAATGGGTAAAAAGCGAATTTGGAAATATATTGGGGTATTTGGAATTTTCAGCAACATTGGTATTGCAGCTTATTATTGTTTTATCGAATCTTGGACCCTTGCATACATATTCCATTCAGCTATTGGTTCTTTTACCGGTATGACACAAAATGAAGTAGTAGCAATGTTCAGTAGTTATGTAAGTCTTGATGAAGCAACTCTTATTCCTTTCGAAGCATTAATATTTTTTCTAATATGCTTAACTATAAATGTATATATACTTTCAAGAGGTTTGAGTGGAGGTATTGAAAAAGTTGCAAAAATTGCAGTTCCATTATTAATTTTATTTGGTATTTTTCTTGCGATAAAAGCTGTAACACTTACAGCCGGTAGTGAAGGTGCTAACTTTGATGGTATCTTGGGTTTAAATTTTCTTTGGACACCAACATTTGATACAATATCCAATCCTAAAGTGTGGCTCAATGCAGCTGGACAAGTATTCTTTACACTTTCTGTAGGTATGGGATCAATTCAGTGTTATGCATCTTATGTTAAGAAAAAAGATGATATTGCATTGAATTCGATGTCTGCTGGTTGGATGAATGAATTTGTCGAAGTTGTTATTGGTGCTGCTATTATCATTCCACTTGCTGTTGGCTATTTTGGAATTGACGGAGTGAAACAACTTGCAGAACTTGGTGGATTATCAATAGGATTCAAGACATTACCATTTTTATTTAATCAATGGGGAACCTTCCTATCAACAATCTCAGGAATTTTTTGGTTTGGTTTATTATTCTTTGCAGGAATAACATCATCATTAGCGATGGGTATGCCTGTCATGAGTTTTCTAAAAGATGAATTTAGCTGGAGTAGGAAAAAATCAGCTTGGACATTTGGAGCAATCGTATTAGCACTTGGATTACCGACAGTTTTCTTTTATAATTTTGGTGTCTTTGATGAATACGATTATTGGACTGGAACGTTTTCATTGTTTCTTTTTGCGATGTTAGAAACTATACTATTTGCCTGGGTATTCAAAGCAGAAAACGGTTGGAAAGAATTTAATCATGGTGCGGATTTTAAGATACCAAGAGTATATAAGTTCATAATCAAATATATTACGCCCGTTTTACTAATTATAGTTTTTGTTGCTTCGACAATCAAACCAGTAAATAATGATTGGGAAGGGGCTTTCAATAATCTAATAAATGGTAAGGGTTGGTCTTTAGATAATAGCAGTGTAATAAAACAAGCACTGAATAGTGGCTTAAGAGAACAATTAGAAAATACAACAGATCCAGCACTGAGAAATGAATTAGAGAAAAAAATCTTATATACCGATGGTGCAAAAATTTTACTGTTAATTACATTTTTTGGAATTGCATATCTTGTTCGAGTAGCTTCGAATAAAAGGAAAAAAGAAAGGAGAAATGAGACATGAACACTGGAGCTTTAATATTAATGTTATCGTCTATTGCAATAGTTACTTTTATTACAAGCTATTTCTTTTATAAAGTATTAACGACAAAAAAGAAGAGTGAACCAGATAGTTATAGTGAAAATGATTGAAGAAAATGAATTCAAATTTTGAATTTATTTACTTGCTAAATATATTTGCAATCAAAATTTAGAATTATTGTATAACAATGGAGAAAAAATGTCAAACATTAATAAGAAGAAAGGTATTATAGGTATCTTAACAGGTGGGGGAGATGTACCTGGATTAAATCCCGCAATTAGAGCAGTAACAATTAGAGCAAATAGGGAGGGGTATGATGTTATCGGTATTAGACGAGGATGGGCAGGACTGATAGAACTTATACGCGATAAGAAATATGATAACAGCAACAATTATATTCAACTAACCGAAGAAATTGTTAATAAATCTGGTAGGACAGGTGGAACATTCTTACATTCCTCGAGAACAAAAGCAAATCACGTTCCTAAATCAAGTGTGCCAGAACATTTAAAGGATTCATATAATAATGAAGTAAATGATTTAACTCCAGAAGTAATGAAAAACCTTGAATATTTGAATATTGATTATCTAATACCTATTGGCGGTGATGATACTCTTAGCTATGGTGTGCATTTACATAAACAGGGAATAAAAGTTATCGCAATTCCTAAGACAATGGATAACGACGTTCCTGGTACTGATTACTGTCTTGGATTTTCAACTTGCGTAACAAGAACAATTATGATGACTCACGCCTTGAGAACATCAGCAGGATCACATGAAAGATTTTTAGTAATAGAAGTATTTGGTCGTTATGCTGGTTTTACTGCATTATTACCGACAATGGCTGGAGCTGCAAATCGTTGTGTCATTCCTGAATATGAATTTGATATTGACAGATTAGCAGAATTACTTGTAGCAGATAGATTTACAAATCCAAGTCGATATTCTGTTGTTTTGGTCAGTGAAGGTGCAAAATTCAAAGGTGAGATGGTATTCTCAAGTCATGAAACAGATATGTTCGGACATAAAAAGCTCGGAGGAATTGGTGATTTAGTGTCGGAAAGATTAAAAGAAAGTTCAGCTAAATTTAATAAGGGTAAAAAGATTAATGTAATAAATCAGAGATTAGGATATCTTGTAAGATGTGGTGACCCTGATGCGATTGATTCAATAGTCCCAATGGCTTATGGTAATTTAGCACTTGATTTAATACTTGAAAATCATACTGGGAGATTAGTTGTTTTAAAAAATGGAAGATATGATAACGAGCCTTTAGAAATTGTAACAAGTTACAAAAAAACAGTTGATATTGATAAGTATTATAATATTGATAGATTAAGACCACACTATAAGAGTTTTGAATCAAAACCTTTATTTATTATGGCAAGTGACTAATAGGTAAATTAAAATTGAATAAAAAAAGTGCTACAGATAATGTAGCACTTTTTATTTTAAATATATTTAAGTTTTGCAAACTTAATTAACAATTGCTTTATTCCACATTCTTCAAAATTAATATTTGCTCTTTGTACATCCCCAGTTCCCTCTATACTAATAACTTTTCCTATTCCAAATTTATCATGTACAACACGGCTTCCAACTCTGATGGATTTTTTCTCGTGACCAAAGAAATCATAATCTTCTTGTTCAATTTCTTCGTAATAACCTTTACGTTTTCTCCCAGCTTTTTTACCAGTCGGTCCGTTTATATTAAAACGATTTTCTTCATCAATTTCTTCAATAAATCTTGATTTATTTTGATATGCAACTTCACCAAATCTATATCTCGAACGTGAATATGTCACAATTACTTTTGTTTTAGCACGAGTTAAAGCGACATAAAATAATCGTCTTTCCTCTTCCATTTTTGCATCAGGATCAAATTTATTGTTGATTGGAAATATATCTTCTTCACATCCTGTAATAAAAACAACGGGAAACTCCAATCCTTGTGAATTATGTACAGTCATCATATTGATACAGTTTTCTTTTTCGTTATATTCATCAATACCATTATATAAAGAAATGTTTTCTAAATATTTTTCATAAGATATGTCAGGATTGTTTTTTGTATATTCTTTTAATAACTGAAGAAATTTTTGGATATTATTATATTGTTCTATTGATTCTTCTGTATGTTCTTCTTTGTAAGTTCTTAGGATTCCCAATTCATCGACTAATGCCGACGTCAGTTCAGCTAAAGATAATTTTTCTTTTAATTCAATATATTTATTCAACAATATTTTAAAATGCTTAATGTTTTTTTGAATTCTTTCTTTAACTTCAATAACTTCAAATATTCTTCCCATAGTTTCAAAAAGTGTAACTCCAAGACCACGTGCAAAAGAAACCATCTTGGTTATTGAAGTAGTACCAATTCCTCTCTGTGGAAAGTTCATAATTCTTAAAAGACTTTCTTCATCTTTATGGTTTGTTATAACTCTAATATATGCTAAAATATCTTTAATTTCTTTACGTCTGTAGAATTCAACTCCGCCAAATATATTATAAGGTATTTTATCTCGTTTTAGAATATCTTCTATTGCACGTGATTGGTAATGTATCCTATATAATACTGCAATATCATTGAAAGACAATTTCTTTTGTGATATTTCTTTTTTAATTAATTTTAATACTTGAACAGCTTCATCTTTTTCATCAGATGCACGAAATATACCTACTTTATCACCACCAGCTTTTTCGCATGTAGTTTTCTTTGTTATTTGTTTGGGATTATTTTTTATAATATCTTCAGCAGCTTGAAAAGTAACATTTGGATTACGATAATTTTGTTCTAAACGAAATATTTTATGTTTGGGGTAATTCTTTTTAAAAGTGGTAAAAAAATTAGGATCTCCTCCTTTCCAACCAAATATACTCTGATCGTCATCTAATGCAATACAAATCTTTGTTCTGGAAGAATTAAATAAATTTAATAATTTATACTTTGCAATATTTATATCCTGAAAATCATCAACAAAGATATACTTAAAAAACTTTTTGTATTTATCAAGTATTTTTGTATTACTTTCAAAAAGTTCAAGTGACTTTGATATTATATCATCAATATCAATTGAATTATTTGATTGAATTTGAGGGATGTATTGAGTATAAACAGAAGCAATTAACTCATCATCAGAAGATTTTTTAACATTTTTTTGATATTCTGATGGTGAAATCATATAATTTTTAAGATAGCTTATACGATATTGTATTTTATTAGCGAGATGATTATCATCTTCAATACCCATTGAAAGTAAAATGTTGTTGACTAGAGAGATTGAATCTTCTTTGTCATAGATAGAAAAATTTGAATCTAAATTTACTGATTTTGCTTCATGTCTTAGGATTTTTGCAAATATTGAATAAAAAGAACCAATCCAAGGTAATTCAATTTTGCTCCCGATCAATTTTTGGACATCTTCTATAAGTTTATTAGCTGATCTGTTTGTAAAAGTTAATGCTAAAATTTCAGTAGACTTAATTTTCTTCTCTTTTATTATCTGTGCAATTTTGTGTGTAATGACTTTAGTCTTTCCCGTACCAGGTGCACCGATAATTATTTGTTGAGCTGAGTTGAATTCAACTACTTCAGTTTGAAGAGGGTTTAATGATTTAGTTTTATTCATATAATAATCCAAAAATTAAAGGTGCAAATTTAATAAATTTAAACTTAGTTACCAAAAATAATTGAATTATTATTGAATCAATTTATTAGATAATCTATTTAAATAAGCAATTTACCATTTTGCATTATCATTTTGTTATCGAAATAAACAGTTGGTGATTTGATAAGTCCATCAAGATGTATTGGTGCATTCACCTTACCACCCATACTTTTATTATCCCCAAGTGCAATATGGACTGTTCCCAAAACTTTCTCATCTTCAAGAAGATTACCACTCAATTTAGTTTTATCATTTGTTCCGATTCCGAATTCTGCAATATTTTGAGCCGGTTTACCATATTTCTTGATGATAGTTCCTAATTTTTTAGCTTTTAATCCTCCTGAAATTTTAACAGCTAACCCATTTTTCACTTCGATTCTAATTTTTTCTTTACTTAAGACACCGATCCCTGACATTGAACCATCAACGACAAAAACACCATTTGATTTTCCTTCAATGGGAGCAACATATGTTTCACCAGTAGGTAAATTACCACTTTCACCTTTTTTGTGGAATAAACCCTTACTAGGTATCACTTTTCTTCCTGAAATGTCCATCGTAATATCAGTCCCACTTGGAGCAATAACTCTAACAATTTTTACTTTTTCCATAATTTTTTGTAGTTTAATACAAAGGGCAGAAATCTTTTTATAATCAGCACTTAATCCTCTTATCATAACATCTTTTGTAATGCCAGGAAATGTAGCAACCCTTACACCTTTAGCAGATGCATTTCGCCTTGCATCTGTATGTGTAAGAGACTTGGTAGTTGGGCATAAAACCACATCAAATTTTTGCATTATATCAGCTATATACAAAGGTGGTTCTTGTCCGTGCATTTCCATTGGGAGCATTTCAATGTATAATGCTTCATGTCTAAGTTTAATTGCATTTTGATATAAATTATACCCGATATCTTTTTTATTTGTATCTGTTATAATCAGAATATTTTCATTTTTTTTAGCTCCCATGCAATCTTTAATTGCAATTATTGAAGCTTTATCCAATTTTGATGTTTTCATAACTCCTCTTTATAATGGAAAACCGATATTTAATTGAAACGTTGAGGTTAAACTTCCCGATTTAATAAAATCTATATTTTCAGATGATAAAATTTTACTTCCGTTCTTATCTTGAAGATTATCTACTTTTAGGAAATTGTAACTTGCAGTACCTTCAATACTTATGTAATCTTTAATTATATGTATTATTATTCCAGAACCTAAGTATAAACCTGTTCTGGAACCATTAGTTTCATAGGAATCTATAGTAATAGAATTTGTTAATTTGATGTTAACAAAACGAATCCCTCCTTCAATTATTTTCCAATCGGCAAAATCAAAAATTGGAATACCAAAATCAAATGCAAATCCCCAATGATTTAAGTTAATATCAATTTTATGTTCGGGAATGTTATTATATTGATGCCTTTCAAATATAAATTGATAATATCCTTTCGCAGAAAAAAACATAGATGAAAAATGTGCACGGAAAAAATTAGCACCAATTAAAAATCCTTCAGCATTACCAAATTCTGTTTTGTCATCAATAATATTATTCTCAAATAAATCGCTTATGTAGCTATTAAGTCCATCTGGGGTATATGAATAAAAAGTATAACCACCAAAAAATGAACTAAGCCCAAGACAACCAAAACCGAATGTTTGGGAATTAATATTTTTACTAAATATTAAAAACGAACAAATTATAAATATTTTAAATCTTATTTTCATTATTTTTTTTATAGAGGAATGAGAATTATCAATTGTGCAGAACCATAGAGTCCACCACTTGAAATAAAATTGTCCATAGCTTGAGATGAATTTTCATCATTTGCTAGTTTACTGCCATTTTCAAATTCCATTTCATCAATACCAAAAAACGAGTATCCAACAGAAGGTTCAATGCTTATATAAGGAGGTATAAGATAAAATGTTATTCCAGCATTTAAGTTTACACCTATTGATGAATTAACATTATTCAATACCTCAGTATCCTCAGGATCTGTACCAGCTTGATAAATGTTTTCAAATTCACTACTAATAAATAGGACAGAAACATCAATGAATTTAATGTCGATATTTTTATTAACAAAATAAGATACATTCATTCCAATTCCCCATATATCTAAATCAAGATCAAAGGTTCTTGAAGCTTCTATACCACCACTCGACACTTTAGCTTCTTCTTTCTCATTTATTCGTTGGTAAAAACCTTCCATATTAAAGAGTAATTCATCAGCTTGGAATCGTGCGATATTTGCACCGAATAAAAAACCATGTCCCATACCAAATTCATCCATCTGTTGAGTTAATTGTGGTCTGTTTGCATTGTAAACCTCAATGTAATGGTTTAATCCTTCAGCATTATAAAATTGTACTCCCCAACCAGCATAAATACCAGAATATGCAAGATAACCAAGACATAAAAAAGCTTCTTCTCCTAAACAGAGCTGTGCTTTAACAGGAGAAGTTAAGAAAAATAAACACATTCCTTTTAATAGGAATATTTTAACCAAGAATTTTAATTTTTTCATTTTACTTCCTTTGAAATAATTGAATGAATTTATTTTTATGTAATTGTTGCATAAATAAAGTGACACGTTCATCTGCATTTTGGACTTTTTCACCGAATTGTTTTTCCGTTTTTAGGATAATATCACCAACTGAATTTTTTCCATCTATTTGTTGCCAGACAAAAGAACCTATTTCATCCAAATCAATTTTATACACTTTATTAATATACTTTTTGAAAAATATTTTTTCAATAATTGTAGGTTTTTTCTTTTTGTGTAAAAGCGTAATGAGTTTATTATTTTCTTCGCTTTCACACAACTGAAACGGATATAATTCTTTGTAATCTTTCATTTAATCCTTTTTTATTATTTTTTCTAAACCATGGCCTAATGGTGATTTATCAACTCTACGTAAGAAATATGCAAAAATAAATCCTAGAATTCCAAGAATACTTAAGAAATATAATCCTAATAAATAACCATCTGGATTATCTGCTCCTGCTTTAGAAATATCATTTGCAAATCCAATAAGATAATTAAACAGAGCAACACCAATTTGTTGAATTAAGAACATAACAGAATAGGCAGTTCCTAATTTTTTTTCTTCAACTATATATGCAACTGATGGCCACATTATCGCTGGTATCAATGAGAATGCAATTCCCATCATAATTACAGGGATGTAAATAGGTAGAGTGGTATGCCCTAATATTAAAAATACTGGCATAAGCAATAACGAACCAAGCATCATTAGAGAAGCTCGCTTTCCAATTTTATCAACAAGCAAACCGAATAGAGGAGTGGCTATCATAGCAGAGAGAGGTAAAGCGCTGTTCAAGAATCCCGCTAATTCTCTTGATGCTCCATGTCCTTCCATAAAATATTTAATTGCAAAACTTCTGAAAGGGAAGATCGCAGAATAAAAGACAACGCAAAGAGCAAGTATTAACCAAAAAGATTTGTCGAATCTAAATATATCTTTTAGTACTAATTTATCAGTTTGAGTGGCTTCGCCTAATGTATATCTTCTTTGTGCATTTGATTCTAAAATCCAATAAAGAACTGCACCAACAATACATGCAATAGAGATAAAAACCGCTAAGTTGAGGGGTCCATGCCAATCAGTATAAAACCCACCAGCCCAAGATGGTGAATTATCTGCAGCGAATGAACCGAGTCTAGCTAATGTTAAATTTAATCCAAAAGCAAAACCAAGTTCTTTCCCTTTGAACCATTTGGCAAGAGCAACCGAAATTGCAACGATAAGAGGTTCAGCACCTATACCAAGTAATACACGTCCAGTTAACATTATGCCTAAAGCAGATGAAGATGCTGTAATAATTGCTGCAATTGTACAAATTGAACCAAACAAAAAGATTGATTTTTTGGTTCCTATCTTATCTATTATTATACCACCGACAATTAAAATAAATATTGCTGCGATACTATAGACAGAATACAAAGAGCCTATATCTTCATCATTAAAGTTCAAACCCTTTTTAAGTAAGTCTGCAATAGGAGCGATGCTATCATAGATATAATAATTTCCAAACATTGGTATACTGATAATTAATAAAATCAACCAGCGATACCACGATGGGGGAGGTGTCTTAATTTTATTTTCCATATTTATTTCCGAAAACTATTTATCAGAATTATTTTTATTTTTACTTAATGCAAATTTAACCAAAATAGCACCAAGTCCGAAGAATATTAATAAAGAAATTAAATCTCCCGCTTCTGGGATTATACCGTGAGTAAATTCATGAATTTTATCAATAACAGATACTAATGTCCCATCAGGAAGATGGTCAACGGTCCAGCCTTTTAAGACTGCATAAAGAATTCCTGTTAAAGCACCACCCGCAATTAGTCCTGTGCTTAATAAAGCACCGGGCCCAATATCAGATTCGCTTTCTTTATTCTTCCTGATTTTATCAACTGAGAATTTTATTAAACCACCTAAAAATATTGGAGTACTAACTGAAAGTGGTAGATAAGCTCCGACTGCAAAAGGTAATGAGCGTACACCACAGAGTTCAATTACGGCAGCAATTCCAACACCAATGATTACTAATGCCCAAGGTAGATTTTGACTTAGCAATCCTTTAATAACTGTAGCCATTAAAGTTGCTTGAGGTGCTGGGAGTTGACTTGAACCGATTGTTAAAGAATTATTTAACAATATTACCGTTCCACCAATCACTATTGAAGATGCGACAACTCCAATTATCAAACCAATTTGTTGTTTAATTGGTGTAGCACCTACTAAATAACCAGTTTTCAAATCTTGAGAAGTTGCACCAGCATTTGCAGATGCAATACAAACCATTGAACCAACTACCAATACTATTGGTTGATAAACATCACCCGTCCAACCGACTGCAACAAATATTAGTGATGTAGCCATCAATGTTGCGATTGTCATTCCCGAAATTGGATTTGCAGATGATCCAATTAATCCAACAATTCTAGAAGATACTGTAACAAAGAAAAAGCCAAAAACAACAATCATTACAGCAGATAATAAATTGGCAGGTATATTTGGAATTATTGCAATTAGTACTATTAAAGCAACACTACCAACTAATACAAAAATTAAAGGAATATCTTTTTCGGTTCTAGTCTTTTCAACGGCAGTATTAGATTTTTTTTCTTTCAAATCATTAAATGAATCTTTGAAAGCGCTTATAATTGTTGGAAAAGATTTAATCAACGTAATAATCCCACCGAAAGTAACTGCACCAGCTCCAATATAACGAATATAATTACTCCATATTTCCTGGGGACTCATCTCAGAAATTAATTTCGATGCTGGGGCAAATACATTTGATAGATTGTCTCCAATCAATGTAATAAGTGGAATTAAAACCAACCAAGAAAGTACACCACCTGCAACCATTATTCCAGCTATCTTAGGTCCGATTATATAACCAACACCAAGTAATTCGGGAGATATTTCTCCCATGATTGTACCATTAGGTAAATCTGATTTCCGACTGAATGTATAACGAGGAACATCTTTCCATAATCCGAATATCAACATAAATAGTTTATATATAAATGCAATGCCCAGACCGTAATAAACTTTTTGCGCAAGCTTACCACCTTTTTCTCCAGCAATAAGAACATCAGCACATGCAGTTCCTTCTGGGAATGGGAGCTTGCCATGTTCTTTTACAATCAATGAGCGACGTAGAGGAATCATAAAAAGAACACCAAGAATACCACCAATAAGTGCCAGAACAAAAATTTGCATATACTCAAAATAGTCTGCACCACCTGAAAGGAATAGTAGTGCCGGTATAGTGAACACAACACCGGATGCCACCGATTCTCCAGCAGAACCAATTGTTTGAACAATATTGTTTTCAAGAATTGTTGCTTTACCAAGTTTCTTGAATACTGAAATAGCAAGAACTGCAATTGGAATTGAAGCACTGACTGTAAGTCCGACTTTCAATCCTAAATAAACTGTTGCTGCACCGAAAATAATTCCAAATATTGCACCAAGTATTATAGCTTTTGGTGTAAACTCCGGAATGAAATCCTTTGCAGAAATGTAGGGCTTAAAAGTATCATTATTGTTTTCCATAATCCGAATTTCCTCGTAATTTATCAATAATATTTATTTACCATTGAAAATATAATTTATTTATTTATTAAATTAAATAAGCAAAAAAAATTTTTTTTTAACTTTTAGGGCAAATAAATGAAAATAGCAATGATTAAAAATTTTATTTTATTTTTTATTCTGACAATTTATTCATTTGGACAAAGTCAAAATGGATTAAACAGCATTACAAAAGAAGAATTATTTCAAACAGTTACCTATCTTTCGAGCGAAGAGCTAGAAGGAAGATTAGCTGGTACAGAAGGCTACAATTTAGCTGCTGATTTTTCATCTGACAAATTCTTCGATCTAAAATTAAAGCCTTTTAATGGTATGAGTTACTATCAGGATTTTTTAATTGAATGTAATGAAATACAAAATCCATATAAGTTTAATCTTATTAAAAATGATGAGATTGTCAATAAATATCAACTAGGAAAGGATTTTGCTTTTCGTGGATTTACAGGTTCCGGTGATTTTACAGCAGATGTAGTTTACTGTGGCTATGGAATTTCACAACCAAAAATCGGATATGATGATTATTCAAATATTGATGTAAATGGAAAAATTGTAATGGTATTTAAATTTAATCCATCGTGGAAAATTGAAGATAACCAATGGACACCTGCAACTCCTCGTTTTAAATCTAAAGTTGCTTTTGAACATGGAGCTAAAGGAATTTTGTTTGTATCATTTCCAAATGATGAGAATCCGCAGAAACCAATTGGTAGCGTAATGTGTGGAGAGGGGGAACAACTTGAGGATTTTCCACAATTACATATTGATATTCCAGTTGCAGATGAATTTCTTAACGGTAGCGGATATAACTTAAAGGGTCTGCAAACTAAAATTGATTCATCCAAGCAGCCTTTTTCAGTAACATTAAATAGTCAAGCAGAGATTTTTGTAAAAGCAAATTATAGAAAAGAGGCACCGACGAAAAATGTTATTGGAATATTAGAAGGGAAAGATCCAATCCTTAAAGATGAATACATAATTATCGGTGCACATTTAGACCATGTTGGTCAACAAGCAAACGAAATTTATTTCCCAGGAGCAAATGATAATGCGTCAGGTTCTGCAGCTGTACTTGAAATTGCCGAAGCATTTGTAGAAGGAAGAATCAATAACAAACGTTCAATAATTTTTATATTATTCGCAGGTGAAGAATCAGGTTTGAAAGGTTCACAATATTATGCAGATAATCCAATTGTTCCTTTGGAAAAAACCGTGGCAATGTTGAATATGGATTGCATTGGAGTTGGGGATAGTATTATGATAGGTAGTGGACAAAGTTGTCCTAATCTGTGGAATTTAATAAAAGAGATTGACAAGAAATATTATAATATGTCTGTCAGCAATACCTGGAAAGGAGGTGGAGCTGATGCACAACCATTTTTTGATAAAGGCGTTCCGACAGCATATTTTGTTACAACAAATTCTTATCCGCATTTGCATTTAACAACTGATAAACCAGAGACATTGAATTTAGATTTGTATGAAAAAATGGTAAAATTAGTTTTCTTAACTGCTGAAAAAATTGCAAACGGAGAATATGAAAGGGAAGATATAATAGTAAATTAAAAATTGGTAATAATTACTATAAATATTATTAAAAAAGCGACCAAGTAATGCATGGTCGCTTTTTAAAATAGTAAATGATATATCTTTAATTATACATTATCTATAAGCACCTTGCAAAAATATTTTTAAATTCAAGTATAACGGTATATTGCTTCCTAGTGTATGAAAATCCAATTCGTTTGGTTGGTCATAAAAAATCCAACGGCTAAATTTTATATTTGATTTGGATAGAGGATATTCCAATCTAGCACGCCATTTGTATAAATTATCTGTTGGTGGGACATAGTTGCATCTTAAAGTTTTAGCACCTAAAGTTCCTCCTGTCTCATCCCAAGCAGATTCAAGTAGTTCTGTACCATTAAATTCTTCCGTTAATTCTTTAATTTCGACTTGTAATCTAACTTGATTTCTTCCAATAATTGTTCTACCAAACATACTTATTATAATCTTCTCAGAAATTTTATCACCAATATAAATAATACTATTTTTAGGATTCATCTGAATTGGTCTTAAAGAGAGACCTCCTTCATTTCCATAAAAAACAAGAGTACGCCCCTCATTTGTTTGTCCATTGTCATATTGGTCTGCCCCTATGATAATATCACTGTAACCATCCCCATTAACATCTCCAGCTCTTGATACTGAATTGCCATAAGAAGCATTGTTCTGATTACTCTCAGAAGCCCAATATTCTGTAGTAAGACCTGATGATGAACCTTGATACACAAAAACACGACCTTCATCAGTCTCAGGATTGTCGTATTTGTAAGCTCCAACAATTACATCTGAGTATCCATCAGCATTAACGTCTCCTGCCGTAGAAACTGAATAGCCAAAATAAGCGTTATCCTGGTTAATTTCAGCAGTCCAATCAGCATTTGTTGAAAATCCTAAGTCAGAACCATAATATACGAATGCAGATCCTTCAGCACTGTTACCATTACTATAATATGGTGCTCCTATGATTACATCGGAATATCCATCTCCGTTTACATCACCTGCTGTCGAAACTCTTAGGCCATAATATGCCCCATCCTGATTACTTTCGGAAGTCCAGTCAGCATTTGTTGAAAGACCAGACGCTGAGCCATAATAAACAAAAACACGACCTTCGTCTATTTGGCTATTATCATATTGACAAGCTCCAATAATCACATCTGAATAACCGTCACCGTTAACATCCCCTGCCGTTGAAACTGAAAAACCAAACCAAGCATAATCTTGGTTACTTTCGGAAGTCCAGTCAGCATTTGTTGAAAGACCAGACGCTGAGCCATAATAAACAAAAACACGACCTTCGACGTCCTGACCATTAGTATAATAAGGTGCTCCAATTATTACATCTGAATATCCATCAGCATTAACATCTCCAGCAGACGAGACTGAGGTACTGAACGAGGTATTATTCTGATTGCTTTCAGCTATCCAGTCAGCATTTGTCGAAAGACCTGATTCAGAACCATAATAAACAAAAGCACGTCCT
>JAFGPR010000221.1 GCA_016936095.1 Ignavibacteriales bacterium
ATTTATAGAAGAAGATTGTGATTTTACAGGTGTTGATCTATCGGATGTAATTATTCGATTAGATTTAAAAGTATTTTTACAGGGAGCGTATAGGTAGGAAGAGCGAAACGAAAAACGATAGACGTCAAACGTAAGACGTGATATGTAATAGAGAAAAGAAGGCTGCCCGCAATGGCGGCCTTTTCTTATATTAAGTGTTAAATTATAATCCAAATAGTTTCTTTACTTCTTCATTATTAATATTTTTTATTTTTTCTTGTTCGTCGTCTAATTTGTTTTGAAAAAGTTCAGTTGCAAAGTTTTCACTTGTTGTCACTTTACAACTACATTTATTGGCAAACTGAGAAAGGTTAAAATCGGAGGTTATCACATTAATTAGTTTAGGATTTTTCGATTGTTCAATTTTTATTTTTATTATTTCATCAGCAGTCTTATCATCTGAATAAAATATTTTTATCTTGTTTGTTCTTATAGGTTCTTTGGCATATCCATCAAAGAAAAGATGAATATCAATTTTCTTATTATTAAAAACTCTATCTAGAAGATGTGACAATTTTTCACGTGTAGATATGTTTCGGTTTTTAATTTTCCCTAATAAATTATTTCCATCAATAAAATATATTCTTATCATTTTTATCTTAGTGAACTAAATGCTCTAAGTGGTTGTACTAATTTATATACCTCTGAATAATCCTTTCGATTTTGTAACCTTTATATCCTGAAATTGTGAAGATTTTATTTTTATTTCAAATCTGAAACCTCGTAAACTTCCCTTTGGATACCATCTTAAATTCATTTCCCAGCAATGTAAATCTCTATAAATAACAACACTTGGTGCTACAATTTCATTATTTAAAAGGTCATAATTTGTTGTGAAATTTATTTTCCAGAATTCAGTAATATTTATTCCTGCGCTGATATTTATATTTGACGAATTTACTTTTCCTATATCGTATGTTTTGGAATAATTGTAATTATAACTCAAAGATATATTCCAGGGAATTGAAAAATCGGCAGGTTCCTCTTTGTAAATGCCAATATATTCAGCTGGACGCGGTGTTATAATACCATCTTGAATTTCCTGTTCTTGACTTTTCGTTGTTGACTTACCTTTTAATTTTTCACCTGAAAGAGAAGTACCAAGTGAGAAAGAAAAGTTAGTCATTCTCATTAAACCTTTTCCGTTATTGATTAAATATTGGTTTACCAGTGTTTCATCTCCATATCGATCGATTTTATAATCATAAAATGAAAAATTAGAGCTACCGCTTATATCTAAAAATCCAGCAATTTGAGTGCGAAAACTCAAATATAAATCTGATAAGTTTAAACTATCTGCTGCAAAGTTATATCCTGAACTTAAATTTAAATTTAATAACTGCATTTTTTCTTGCTGAGAAGATGTGTCGGTTGGATCTTTTGCAGTTTTGATCTCAAAAATATTCCCAATCGAAAAATTAATCGCCTGTTGTTCGCCTCTCGGTGCTCCTCCGAAAACTTCTTTCTGATACTTATCATATTTTATAAATTTCCCAGTAGTATCCTGATAAGTATTGTAGTAATTCCAGTGACCATCTGAAAAGTCTGGTCGGTAATTATATGAAACTGTAGGGATTATTGTATGTCTAAATCCTTCTATTCCAAGCATATTTATATTCCATGTACCATATAATTTTGTTGAGGCAGAAATGCTAGCACTAAAGGTTCTAACAAAATTTATTCTATTATTATCTACCAACATAAAAGTATCTTTTTGTCCGATAAATGTATTTGTAAAATCATACATTTTCCAATCTACAGTATCCATCATAGCGTATTTGTTATACCACCTTTCTTGGTAACTAATTCTTGGAGAAATATTAAAGTAACCAATTTTAGGCGAAGCTCCAAGATTAAGATCATGTTGGAACCCACCTCTTATCAGTAAATCTCCATTAGTTTTATTTCTTCTGTTGAGAAATTTTCCTGAGTAATTAAAATTGATAAATTCATACCATTCTTTCGACACTCCACTCCTTTTTGATTGGAAAGGGTATGTTGTATTTTTACTTATCGAAATATTTGGAAGTGTCTCTGTGATATTACCAGTTGAAAGATTTTGCGAACGGCTATAGTTGACTACCAAATTCCAACCCGATTCTTCCCATCTTTCCCTGAATGTTGCATTCGATGTAATATTCTGCGTTAATCTATCATTGTAATTTGTGCTGGTATTCTCAAGAAAACTATTAGACATAAAATTCAAATTTGCATCAATACCCATTGTCGGTGTAATTTTTTGATTATGTATTATGCTCAATCTATAATTACTATATTCAACATAATCATCATCAGTGGGTTCATTTATATGTGTATGGTCATAATCTGCATTAACTGTTCCACTAAATTCATATCTTTTAACATATCTGAATTGATTACGTACTCTGTATCCTCCTTGTAGGAAATAATCAGCGTTAATCTTATAATCAATATAATCATTTATCGCCCAAAAATAACCGAAGTTATCAAAGTATTGTCCCTTGTCGTAAGAAACACCCCAAGAAGGCATTATAAAACCTGACCTTCTGCCTGTTTCATTTGGAAAAACTCCGAAAGGTAGGGGAATAGGTAGAGGAACTCCTTCAATATACATCCATATCCAGCGAGCAACTATTTTATCGTTATTAATATATTTCATTTCATCTGCAGCAAAATTATAATGAGGAGTATCTGCATCGCAGGTTGTAAATTCTGCATTTTTAATAAAATATGTATCCTTATCAACTTTTTTGATTTTTTCTCCCCGATAAATTGAACCTTGTGTCTCGCTCTTTGCGTATGAAATTAATCCTTGGCGTGTTTTAAAATTATATTTTAATTTTCTCCCTTCGTAGGTTTCGCTTCCTTCCATAAGTACAGGAGTTTGAATTATTTTTATACCCGTTGAATCTTGCGGGTCAACAATACCTTCTGCATCCAAATCATTTGTATTGAAATCCATTATGATTTTTCCGGCACTTAATTTTGTTTGCTTGTATTTAATCTCACCTCTTCCATTTATCTCCATTTTTTTATCAGCAACAAAGAAAATTATCGAATCACTGGCTGATGAGTAAACAACATCATCAATATCGGATGTCTTCTTGTTGATAGTGGTATCAATAGTTGTTACGGAGGTTGTATCCAAGATATTCGTAGTATCAGTTACTTGTTGCTGGCTAGTTGCAAAAGTAATTGTGCTACTCATAAGAATAGTAAATATAATAGCAAATACTTTTATAAGTTTTATTAGCATCAAAAATAAATTCGAAAAAATGAATATGCAAATTTAATTATAAATAATCATTTTACCTTGAGTACATTCGTAATTTTCGAGTTGTTCCAATCATATAAAAAAAATCCCTCTCCTGATTTGGAGAGGGACAAAATAGAAATTACTGATAATGACAAATCAAATCTTCACCAATAATTGTTTGACCTTTAGCGTTTGATTAATAATAAATTATCGCCATTCAAAATCAACAATTGTAATCTCATTAGGGTATTTTAGGTCACCAATTGGAGTCCCTAAAACCGGGTCAGCAATAAGTTGTAGATCTGTTGGTTTTCCTTGTGAACCACCTAATTTTAAAGCAATGTTTAATAAGCTTTCTAGAGAATTATTTGAGAAAAATTTAAATAAATCTAATTCTAATGTTAAAGGAATAACAGTTGATTCACCTACACCGGGAACTGAAATTGGGCTGCCAATATTTCCAGCAATTGTTTGCTTGTTATCAATGAATAACTTCCAGGGGAAAGACTCAATTGTTATGTTTGATCTTGGACTACCACCTGTTCCATCATTAGGATTTTTTGCATCAACATTAAGAATAAATTTTATCGGTAATTTTCCACTTGCAATATCAGATGTTAGCTTAATAATTTCAATTGGCGAAAAATCACTATAACTGCTTTTTGAAGAAATTGAAATGTCACTGACTCTGAAATCTGCAATTGAGTTTAATTTAAATGTCAACCTACCGATATTTTCAATAGTATCGAAAATACTACAAGATGTGAGCAGAAATACAGTACTAATCACAATGATAAATAGTTTTTTCATTTTGACGTCTCCTTGATTTTGTTAATAATTAGTTCAGCTACCTTTAAAGCTTTTAACCCATCGTGACCACTTACGATAGGTGGTGTATCTTTTAAAACACAATCAATAAATAATTGAATTTCGTATTGAAGTGCGTTTATATCTCTGATTTCTGGTTGCTCATAGACAATTATTCTTTTTTTGTCACCAATTCCAATTTCACCAAGCGAAATAAAACTTGAATTCTCATCCGTTTTGCCATCAAATAATTTAAATACCTCAGATATGCCAGTATTAAAATCAATAGAGATATATGCATCTTGTTGAAAGATTCTCATCTTTCTCATTTTCTTCTGAGATATTCGGCTTGCTGTTATATTTGCTACAGCTCCATTCTCAAATTCAATTCGTGCATTTGCAATATCAATGCTATCTGATACAACAGGTACTCCACTTGCATAAATATTTTTAACTTCGCTTTTAATCAGAGTTAGAATAATGTCAATATCATGAATCATTAAATCAAGAACAACTGCCACATCAGCACCACGTGGATTAAATTGTGCAAGTCTGTCGGTTTGAACAAATTTTGGTTCCAATTTATATTTGTCCAGAGAAATTAATGCAGGATTAAAACGTTCTATATGTCCCACTTGTAACTTTATTTTTTTTTCATCTGCTAATTCAACTAATTCTTCTGCCTGCTCTATTGTCGCAGTTATTGGTTTCTCAATAAAAACATGTTTGTTCTTTCCAATAAAAAACTTTGCAATTTCATAATGCGAAGTAGTAGAAGAAACGATAGAAACTGAATCAACTTTTTCTGAAATTTCTTCTAATGAACTAAGAAAAGGAACATTAAATTCTTTGCTCACCAATTTGGCTTTTTCAACATCAGCATCAAAAATACCAATGAGATTACAATTAGGTAAATCTTTAGTCAATTTAGTGTGGAGTTTGCCAAGATGCCCAACTCCAATAATAGCGTGATTTAGTCTATCCATATATTGTCACTTAAGATTTCTAAGTATCCGATTATTTCGCTGTATCCTCCCAAATTTGAGTTATCATGATAAAGAAATATGTGAAGAACATTTCTCGTTTCCCAAAAATTTCCTTCAAGATAAATCCAGTTCTGTTCGCTTAAATTTTTACCATTAAAATCAGCAACCACGTATTGATAATCATAAACGCCGCGTTTTAATTCAATTTGTTTTCTGTAAATAGCATTATTATCTCTTGTCATTTCATATTCAGGTAGTATCTGCCAATTATTAAAAGAACCTACTAAGAAAATTCGTTTGTCAAAATCATAAGGGAGTTGAATTGAGAAATTTACTTTTAAGTATTCAGCGTAATTGTTATTGTAATTCATCAGGTAATATCCACCACCGTTATCTTTTTTACCTTTGATATAAAATCGTGAGGTTTCAATTTCATCTAATTGGGCATTTGTAACTGGATATGAAAATCTGTTGTTGTCCATTAAGTTTGTCTGTCTGTATTCATTACCCGGCTGAATATCTGTTGCAAAAAAGGAAAAATCGTTTGCACCGACCCATTCGCAATATCTTGTTTCAAGATTATCTGTTCTATTAATAATCACGGGATTACTTATTTCTTGATTTTTAATTATTTCAATATGGCTGATTTCAAAAGGAAAGATTGTTTGTGGAAATTCGTCTGGAAGTGAAAAATTAATTTTTGTAAAATATGAGCGATCCTCTGGTAGAGACGAACTTGCATTACCGCTTAAAAAGTATTTTTTTAGCGAAGCCGTTAATGTCACTCTAGACTGGACAGCATAAAATCTTCCGGAAGCATAAATGGTATTCTCATCATAAGGGTCAACTATAAAAAACATCCATTTACCCGAAAAAGGAAATGAAACATCTTTATTCGGAAACATTCCTTTATAATGATAATCTGCTTCATTCATTCGCATAGGTAATTTTGTAAATGAAAGATTATAAGCTGTGTTTTTTGTTTCGTTGCGTAGAAATATGTTATCGTAAGGTCTCCAGTTCTCATCACAATATTTAAAAATGATATTCAACTGTGGCTCAAAATCTGTTTTAATATCAAATTCTATCGTAAGTATATTTTGAGCATTATTTGATAAGTCAATTATTGGAAAACCAATTTCAGTATTCTTAGGATATACTTTTAATGATTTTATCTGAATATTTTCTGCAGTATTAATGCTTGCGAATAGTATTAAAATTGTGGCGAGTGAAAAAATCCTTAATTTCATAGAAATAATTTTTTCCTTTTATCTTAAAGTAGTGAAAAATTTGCATTTATACAATTGAAATTTTCATATTGTAAATTTTTACACTTTTCCTTTTTTGTTCTTTTCTTTGATATTCCTAAATAAAAATGATAGCTTTTAAATTGGATTTTGGCTATTTGAACTAATTTAATTATTTTTTAGTTGTAATGAATAAAAAATTTCTTTCGGTTATTAAAAAATCTTTTTTTACGATTTTTATTTTTGTGCATTCGGTTAACATAGCACAATATAAATATAACTCAGATCAGTTCTTTGATGAATATGCAGATTTTTTGACTCAACCTAAAAATTGGGAAAGGGCTGATTATTTTAAGTTATTATTGATTGGTGGTGGCACTTATTCTTTAATGCATCTTGATAATTCGATAAAAAATTTTGCATTAGGTGACAGAAATTACGAGAATACTTTTCTGATTGAGACTGGAAGGATTTGGGGCGAACCGATAACATCTTTTATAATTGGAAGTATTTTTACAATGCATGGTATAGCAACCGATAATCAGGTGAATAAAAAAATTGGTTTTGAAATATATCAATCATTGGCTTATGGTTTTACAACACTTGCATTATTAAAAAATGTAATTGGTAGAGTTCGTCCGAATATGACGGATGATCCATTTGAATTTAGTCCATTTTATTTTAAGTTAGAAGATTATTGGGCACTTCCATCGGGCCATACTACACTTGCATTTTCAATGTCAACTATATTTGCAAAAAATACGGAGAACAAAGATCTAAAAGTTATATTGTATATTCCTGCATTTTTAACTGCAATCTCAAGAGTATATCAAAATTATCACTGGACATCTGATGTGTTTTTTGGTGCTTGTCTCGGTTATTTTATTGGAGAGTATATTTGCGAAGTTCATAACAAAGAAAATATATTAGAGCAACCGGATTTTAATAATTTAGTGAATGTAAGAGTTAGCTTTTAGCTGTTGGCTTTTTTATAATTAAAAAGAGGGAGGAAATAAATGAGGAATTTTAGGAAATATGATATATGGAATGATGGAATTGAGTTGGTAAAGAAAATTTATAAATATACTGCGGATTTTCCAAAGAATGAAATATTTGGTCTGGTTAGTCAAATGAGAAGAGCAGCTGTTTCGATACCGTCAAATATTGCAGAAGGATGTTCAAGGAATAGTGATATGGAATTTAAAAGATTTTTAGAAATAGCAATTGGTTCCGCATTTGAATTGGAAACTCAATTATTGATATGTGATGAATTGAAAATAACTAAACAAAGGGCAGAATTTATCGACATGCTAATAAATATTCAGAAAAAAATAAATTCATTAATCAAAAAAATAAAAGCAGATTTGTAATTTTTACATATCTTCTATGCCGTAGACCAAAAGCTGAACGAGAAACGAGAAACGTAGATTCAGGATACAGTGGCTAAAAGCTAATAGCCAAATGCAAAAAGCAAATAAATTAATCATAAAACCGAGGTAAAAGATGAAACATTTCAAATTAAATTTGTTACTTGCTGTTTTTGTGGTTTTATCAATAGCTTTTTTAAGTAGTTGTATCAAACCAATTCAAGAAGGTCAAAAAGAGGAGAGAAACTTTACATTTGTCTTTATGACTGATATTCATGTAAAACCGGAAAATAATGCAATCGAGGGATTCAAGCAAGCAATAAAAAAGGTTAATGAATTAAGTCCAGATTTTGTGATTACGGGAGGGGATTTAGTCTATGATGTGTTAGAGCAAAATTATGGAAGGGCTGATAGTCTTTACAATATTTATTTAGAATGTCAGAAAGAATTTAAAATGCCAGTCTATAATACAATAGGTAACCACGAAGTATTTGGATTATATCCGGAAAGTGGTGTTGATAAAAATCATCCTGAATTTGGAAAGAAGATGTATGAAAAGAGAATCGGAAAGCGTTTCTATTCATTTGAACATAAAGGATGGAAGATATATATTCTGGATTCAATTGGTGAGTCAGAGGAAGGAACATATTACGGATATGTTGACTCTGTTCAAATGACTTGGATTAAAAACGAACTACAAAATGTTGATACAACCACTCCGATAATTATTTCAGTACATATCCCGTTTATTACGACTCAGACACAAATTTTAGAGGGGGCGTTAGCTAAAAATTCCGAAGGTTTGGTGATAACTAATTCAAAAGAAGTACTTGATTTATTTGCACATCATAATTTAAAGTTGGTTCTGCAGGGTCATCTGCATTTTCTTGAAGATATTTATGTCCAGGATAAAGTTCATTTCATTACAGCTGGAGCTGTCTGTTCAAAATGGTGGAAAGGAAAATATTACGGACTTGAAGAGGGTTTCTTATTGGTAAGAATTGAAGATGGAAACATTTCTTGGGAATATATAGATTACGGCTGGGAAGTGGATAATTAGTTGTTTGTATTTAAAATATTTTAGGGATTGTTTCCTAAATTGATATAGTATTTATGAAACAATCCCTTATTTTATTAACAACTTTAAAAATTTTTCCTAAAAGTTTATTGAATTTTAAAAATAATTGGTACAACAACTTCACAACGAACAGGTCTGTCACCTTGTATTGCTGGTGAAAATTTTGTATTCTTAACTGCATTCAAAGCCTCAATATCGCAAGGATCAAATATACCTTTTAGCAATTCAACCTTATCAACATCACCATTTTCATTTACATAAGCAAGTACTAATACTTGACCTTGTATTCCTGTTTTGACTGCGATATCAGGATATACAATTTTTTCTTGTATTTCAGCAATTCCACCAATAGGTTCAGGCATTATTTCTGCCCATTTACGATAAGGTGGTTGTGGTTCGTCAATATCTGTGTTTACATCCTTAAATGGGAGTGGAGGCGGATCCTGATTTGCGTTTAAATCAATATCTGTCGGTCCAATTTCAATATCAATGTCAGTTGGTTCATCTGTCAGAATTAACTTGGGTGTTTTGGGTTGTTCCTTTGGCGGTTCAATATTGGTTTGTGGTGGAATATCAACTACTGAAATCACTACCTGACCTTGTTCTTCGATGAGTGCTACTTCACCTGCCATTGGAGAAAACTTAAATGCTGCTATAACAAGCATTAAGGAAAGTATGAGAGAGAGTTTAACCATTCTCTTATACTTTAATTTTAAGTTATACTTTGGATTTTTAATGAGTGCCATCACAACCTCCTTTCTTTTATTTAGTGTGTTGCTGATTTTTTTACAATCTTTATTCATATATGTTTCAGAAAGTTCCAGGGGTTTTGGCTGTTGGCTATTGGCTGTTTGCTTAATTGGAATAAAATAGTTAATTTTC
>JAFGPR010000222.1 GCA_016936095.1 Ignavibacteriales bacterium
ATTAAAAATGGCTGAAAGGTCAAATTGATGAAAATTCATTTTGCTGAAATTATTCCAATACCTTTAATTGATAATAGAAGTAATAAAATTTGGCCACTAAGTATTGAATTTGAATGTGGTAAAAATTATTTGATAACTTCTCCTTCAGGAAAAGGAAAGACAACATTGATCCATTTTATTTATGGATTACGAAGTGATTATATTGGAAAGATAACACTTGATAAAAAAAATATTAAAAAAATAAATAAAATTGATTGGGCTGAATATCGTCAGGAAAAATTTTCTATTGTTTATCAGGACTTGAGATTATTCCAAGATTTAACTGCAATGGAAAATTTATTATTAAAAGTGACATTGACAAATTACAAAATAAGAAAAGATATTTTTACGATGGCCGAAATGTTTGGAGTACAAGATTTATTAAATAATAAATGTTCAACTCTTTCTTATGGGCAACAGCAAAGAATTGCTATTATTCGTTCTTTGCTGCAGCCGTTTAAATTTTTATTGCTTGATGAACCTTTTAGCCATCTTGATAAGGATAATATGAAACTTGGTTGTGATTTAATTAGTGCGGAGTGTGCAAGACAAAATGCAAGTGTAATTGTTACTTCATTAAACGAAGAATATTTTTTTAATTACGAAAAGAGAATTAACTTATAGAATGCTAAAAAGAATACTCTTAAAAGTAAATAAAAAGTGGCAGTTGATTGGTGCTGTACTGGGAACGTTAATTGGTTTGTTCCTAATTTTAGTTTCCATTCAGCTTTATCTGGATGTGTTTGATTTGTTGAATGACAGAAAATATATGTTGGGACAAGAATTTTTAATCTTGAACAAACCTGTATCGTTACTAAATTCCACAGATCTTCTTGACAACTATTTCGGTGAAGACGAATTAGAATATATTAAAGAGCAGAAATTTGTCAAGGATGCTGAACCTTTTATATACAGTAATTTTTCTGCTCGTTTTTATGTAAATCTTAGTAACAACCAGCAAACACTTTATTCAAGCATTTTTTTCGAATCGATACCTGATAAATTTATTGATGTTGACAAAAAGGAATGGAATTGGACACCCGATAGTAACTATATTCCGATAATTCTACCAACCGATTATCTTGCTTTATATAATTTTGGTTTTGCTCCCGGAAGAAATTTACCACAAATATCAAAAGGGACTATGGAAACAATTATGTTCAATTTAGTAATTTCAGGTCCCAACGGTTCGAGAAAAATGATTGGAAGGATAATAGGTTTGAGTGATAGATTGAACACTGTTCTTGTTCCGATGGATTTTATGAGTTGGGCAAATGAAAAATTTATGCCTGCTCAAGAACAGTTTCCTAAAAAAATAATTGTAATGACTGATGACCCATCAAATCCTGCATTACTCGATTTTTTAATTGAGAATGGTTATGAAACTAATAAAGAAAAATTAAAAAGCAGTAAATTGAATCTATTATTCAATACGGTTCTATTGGCAGTTGCATTTATTGGAGTGATTATAGTAATTCTATCATTGATAGTTTTTCTGTTAAGTCTGCAATTAATTATTTCTGAATCAAGAGATAAAATTAGTTTGCTGATACAATTAGGATATAAGTATACGAAAATTAGTAATTTTTATTTTGTCTTTGTTTCAATTTTTATTCTCACAATATTTTTAATTAATTTCATAATGATTTTTATTGTCAAAAGTGAATTCGCAAGTTGGTTTAGTGAATTTGGATTTGAACTTACACCAGGAATAAATTATTTGATTTACATCATTGGAATTTCATTGTTGGTTTTTATTATTCTCATAAATCTATTCAATATTCGAAGAAGTGTTAAAAAACTGACATAACGTAAAATGCATCTTTTAATAAATGGTTTGTTAAATAAAATTTAGTTATTAAATGAAAAAAATATTTTTTTACTTGTCGCTTTATCTCGTGTTTACAGGAGATATCTTTTCACAATCTGCGGAAGAATATCTTCAGATTGGTATCTCAAAATTTGATAGTTATGATTATGAGAGTTCGTTCCAAAATTTAAATATTGCTATATCTATGAATCCGGATTTAGCGGAAGCATATTCATATCGGGCAAGAATTTTTGGAATTTTGGAGAATTTTGAGAAAGCATTAATTGATTTTGACATGGCGATAAAACTTGATTCCAATAACCCATCCTACTATTATCGTAGAGGAACAACAAAATATTATCTTAGCTTATTTGAAGAAGCAGTTATTGATTTTACTAAAGCAATTGAATTAGATAAAAAATTTATTTATGCTTTTAATAATAGAGGATTGGCAAAAAATCAACTAAAAGATTATAATGGCGCAATTGAAGATTTTTCTGCTGCAATTCTGCTTGATTCAAACTATGTGATGCCATATATGAATAGGGGAGCCGCAAGATATAATCTTAATGATTATGAGGGTGCTTTAAATGATTATAGTAAAATTCTTGAAGTTGACCCACAAAATGCATTTGCATATCTTAACCGTGGAATTGTTAAATATGCGATGAAAGATAATTCAGGTGCTTTAAAGGACTACGAAGAAGCATTAAAAATTGATTCAAATTCTGCTGAACTTCACTATGAAATGGGTTTGTTGAAACATAATCTGATGGATTTTAATTCTGCCATTTTGGAATTTACCAAAGCGATAGAAATTGATAGTAATTATTTAACAGCATATTATCAGCGTGCAGAAACTAAAGCAAATATTTTTAATTTTGACGGTTCTTTGCAAGACTATAATTTACTAATTGATAAGAATTCAAATAGTTCATTTTATTTTACTAAGAGAGGTGTGTTAAAATTCAAGATGGAAAAATACGAAGAGGGTTTAGCAGATTTTAATAAAGCAATATTAATAAATCCAGTTGATCCGGACATTTATTTGAATCGTGGTATTGCATTCTTTCATACTGATAGTGTTGTTGATAATGCTAAAAAAGATTTTGAGTATCTATTAATGCTTAATAGTAAAAATTCTATGGGATATTACTATTTGGGTTTAATATCACTAAAAGAAACTGATACATTAAAAGCAATTGATTTATTTACACACGCAATTGAAATTGATACTAATTTTGCTGAGGCATATCATCAAAGAGGTGTTGTAAAATGTTTGGTAGGTCAAGATGGTTGTCCTGATTTGCAGAAAGCAATTGAATTGAATTATGTCTTTGCGATCAATGATAAGAAAAAATACTGTGAAGAAAACTAATAGAAAATTATTGAGATTGTAGAAAATGATCAAGAACAAATATGGATATTTAACAGAAGACAACAGAGAATTTGTAATAACTGATCCACGAACACCAAGACCTTGGTTTAACTATATGTGGAATGAACATTATATGGGTTTAATTTCTCATACGGGTGGTGGCTTCAGCTTTCTCGATTGTCCTCGTGATAATCGTATTTCAAGAATGAGGTATAATTGCCTTCCGTGGGATAGACCCGGTCGCTATATTTTAATAAAAGATGTGGATAATAAAAAATATCATTCACTTAGTTGGGCTCCGACAATCGATCTTAAATACAAAAAATACGAATGCAGACATGGACAAGGTTATACAAAAATTTCAACAGAGTTTAATAATTTATTAGGAGAATTAACTTATTTCGTTCCTGAGGATACTAATGCTGAAGTATGGAGAGTAAAATTAAAAAATTTATCTAAGAAGAAAAGAAATTTGGAAATTTATTCATTTATTGAATTGATGATGGGAAATGCTCTAAATGATATAATCAATCAACCAAATGATAAGCATTTTACAGAAATAAAATTTAATAAAAAAAATCAAGCTTTAGTTGCTACAAGAAGATATTGGGTGTTGAATAAAAAAGTTTCTGTCACACAACCAAATATTGATTGGAAGTATAATGTTTTATTTACCAGTACTTTACCTATTTCAGGATTTGATAGTTCACTCGATCAATTTATTGGTAGATGGCGATCTGAAGCAAATCCAATTGCAGTAGAAACTGGAAAAATGAATAACAGCGAAATTACTGCTGGTGATCCTGTTGCAGCATTACAATCAAAAATTACTTTGAAAGCAAACGAAACAATTGAGTTTGCAATTATTCTTGGAATAGAACCTAAAGAAGAAAAAATAAATTTCTCAAATATTAAGAAACTTAGAAACATTAAGACTATTAATGCTAAATTTAAAAAATTACAAGCAAAGTGGACAAATTATTTATCACATATAAAAGTACATACTCCTGACGAAAAATTTAATGCAATGATAAATGTCTGGAATCAGTATCAAGCGGCTGTTACGTTTGATATGGCTCGAAACGCAGGGTATTATCATGGTGGGCTATTATTTGGAACAGGTATCCGCGATCAATTCCAGGATATTCTTGGAATGGTAATAGCTCGACCAGATAGAGTAAGAAAAAGATTGTTGAATGCTCTTCGTTTTCAATTTCAAGATGGTTCTACATTACACAACTTTTTTAAATTAACAGATTATGGTGAAAGGACTCATCATTCTGATACACCGCTTTGGATTCCTTTCGGTTTAATAGAGTACTTAAATGAAACAGGTGACTTTTCAATCCTTAAGGAAAAAGTTGCCTATTATGACGGAGGTGAGGGAATTGTTTATGAGCACTTAGTTCGTGCTTTAGATTTTGCAATTGCTGCAACTACCGCAAGAGGACTACCGAAGATTTTGAATGGTGACTGGAACGATACACTTGATAAGATTGGACCTGAAGGTAAGGGGGAAACAGTATGGGGTGCATTCTTTCTTGCATATGTCTTACAAAAATCATTTGAATTATTGAAACATCAAAAAGATTTTATTACTTTAAGCAAGTGGTCAGAATTTTATGAAAAAATTAAGAAAATAACAAATGAAGAATGTTGGGACGGTGATTGGTTTATTCGTGCATTTAAGGATAATGGAGAACCGGTAGGAATAAGTAAACATAAACAAGGAAGAATATTTTTAAATGCTCAAACTTGGTCAGTTATTTCAGGTTGTGCCAATAAAGAGAGAGCAGATGTTACACTTGAATCTTGTAAGAAATATTTAATGACAAAAATAGGAATGCAAAAAGTATGGCCATCTTATACAGAAGTTGAAGAAGATGTTGGATTAGTGAGCCGATGTGTACCCGGTAAAAAAGAGAATGGAGCAATTTTTAATCACGCCTCTTCTTGGTTTGTACTTGCTTCAATTTTAAATGGGGATATTCAGACGGCGTATGAAGTGTATTCAAGGATGTTACCTTTTAATTCTTCACAGAACATAGATAGATATGAAATCGAACCTTATGTATATGCTGAATATCTGACAAGCCCTGACCATCCAACAGAAGGACAAGCAAGTCATTCTTGGTTGACAGGTAGTGCTGTCTGGATGTTACGAATTGGTTTGGATTATATTTTAGGTTTTAGAACTTCATTTGAAGGTATTACTATTAATCCAAATATCCCTTCAGGTTGGAAGGAATTTAAAGCTGAAAGAATCTTCAGAGGTAAAAAAATCATGCTTTCAGTAAAAAATCTAAATAAAAAGAAAAATGGGATAATATCGCTTAAAATTAAT
>JAFGPR010000223.1 GCA_016936095.1 Ignavibacteriales bacterium
ATAATTGTTTTTGCTGTTTGAACGTCACCTGAGGTTATCCAATTTATTTGCACGCCTTCTCGTTCCATTTTTCTAAACCAAGTCATCTGTCGTTTTGAAAATTGGTGAATGGCAATATTTAATTTTTCAAACATTTCATTGTAAGTTAATTCACCTCGTAAATATAAGCTTAAAAATTTATACTCCAATCCAAAGAATTCTAACTTATCGTGAGAAACACCCATCTTTAGTAAATTTTTCACTTCATCAATCATTCCATTTTCAAGCCGAAATTTTAATCTATTTGTAATTGATTGTTTAATTTTTTCTCTGCTATTCGTAACACCAATCACTAACGATTCCATAGGTTTCCGTGATTCAATTTCTTTAGCTGATTCTTTTTCTGCAATTATTATTGCAGAAACAATTCTATCTTTTATTAATAAATCTGTTGTGTTATGCAAACGTGGATTTATTTTAAACAATTTGCTTTGTAATTTTTCTATTGTCATCCTACTTAATTCTTCTACTCGAGATTTACTAAAAGCCGTTTCCTTTAAATCATATTTTTTTAGTACTGAATGAACATATAATCCCGTTCCACCAACAAGGAAGGGAATTTTCTCTGATTTAATAATTTTATCATACACCTCATAAAAATATTTATTGAACAAAAAAAGATTGAATTCCTCGCTTGGTTCAAGAATGTCAATTAAATGGTAAGCAATTAATTTGTTTTTTACTTTGTAATCATCTAAATCTTTTCCTGTACCAATGTCCATATATTTGTAGACTTGTCTAGAATCGCCGGAGATAATTTCGCCGTTAAATTCGTAAGCCAACTCAGCAGCAAGTCGGGTTTTACCGACTGCAGTAGGACCGAGAATTGTAATCAAGTTGTAAATATCCCACCGTTAAATAATGAGTACAATTTATTTGATGCCACGAGGACACCAAGACGCAAAAAAATATTTTAGTCTTATTCTTTACCTACAATTAGGATAATAATATTTCCATTGTCTGGAATAATTTCCATTTCAAGATATTCACTCGTTTCTATTTCCTTTTTGTTTAATTTCTTACCAATCTTATTAAATTCCTCTATTCTAATATTTTTATAATACCACTTACCTTCTTTAAGCTCTGGAAATTTTGAGGAGGTGATAATTATTTTATCCTCCAATATTTTTGCTGACACAATCATCTCGCCTTCAATAGGCTCAAACTCAAAAATCATTTCATAATTATGTAAGTCAATTAGAAAAGCTTTTTTATTATAATAACCAATAAAATAATCTTTATCAAAATCACATTGGTCAAATCTAATAGGAATTTTTCCTAATAAATCTCCATCAATAGTATAAAAGAAAGTATTTTCAACTAAGCTGTCAAGCCAATAATAAGTTGAAGCAACAATTTTTTTCTCGTCAATAAATTTCAAACCTGAACCTTGAAACCCCTTTACTTCAATAACATTTATCCTTTCAGCATTTGATTTATGTAAAAATAATCTCGAGTTTGGTTCAACAGGACTTGAAACTAAAACAGCAGCTGAATTTCCTTCTACATCAATCAAAACAGTACTCTCGTATTCAATACTATATTCAACATTTAAATCACTTGAAGCAAAAATTGCACCTGTCGAGTCATAATAAACAATCCTACCTGATAAAGAATAAACCAAAATCAAAACTCCATCTTCAAAAACCGCAGCTGTTGGCAATGGCTCATTCCTATCCAGTAGTTTTTCAATAGAATATAATTCTTTATCATTTTTAAATAAGGAATACTTAGCAGAATTATCCATTCGATCGCCATTAACATCATAAAAAAATTCTGTCCTTACTGAATAATCGCCATTTACAAATGTTTGAACTATTTGAGCAATAGAATTAATCGAAACAAACATTATTAAAGACATTAAAAATTTCATAATCATTCATCCAATTTAATTTGTAATTTGTATTTTTAATTTATTTTAATAAAATCATACTTCTTGACTGAACAAAATCTCCAGCTATCAGTTGGATATAATATACTCCACTCGAAAAACCTGATGCATTCCATACAAGTAAGTACCTTCCCGGTGATTTTTCCTCATCTAATAATGTACAAACTTTTCTACCTAATACATCATAAATAATAACTTTAATATTTTCAGTATTCGATATATTTATGTCAATATGTGTTACTGGATTAAAAGGATTTGGATAGTTTTGTGATAATGAATAAATTGATGGCCTCTCGGGTCTAAAATAATCTTCTTTTATGTCAGTAGTAGTTTGAGTCTTGAAAAATTCCAGAACTTTATCCATTAGATTTTTTCGTTTTTCACTCGAGCTAATAGTTTCGTAAGCAAATGAAAAATAAACCATTCTCGCCAAACTATCACTTGACCCAAATTTTCCGCAATATCCTATTCCTCCTTTTCGCCAGGTTATTCCATCATTTCTTTTATAATCATAATTTAAAACTGTTATTGAGCCACGATTTGGATTTACATCATCAGGTGCATCCTCGGGATATATTTCACCTATATTCGATTCAAACCCCTCAAATATTGTCCCTTCGGCTCCTAAAATTTTATTTAATAAACTCAAACCGTCATGTTCTAATTTTGATTTTAAGTAATGTCTGTAAAATAATGTATCAGAATATTCCGAATATGAATGAGACTGATCTAAATCGTATCCTAACTCAGAACCAGAAATGAATAAGTCCTTTCCAGCCTCTAAAAACGCAGCTAATTTACCCTGCTCGATTGTTATCAAAGTATTTTCTGCTCTTGATTCGTCACCGGTAAACCAAACGACAATATCATAATCAAGTAAATTAATTGTATTGTCTATCACAGATTCGTTAGCACAAGAGGAAATTATTACACTATCCTGATCATTCAGAGCATTAAAATAAAATGTGTTAAAATAGTGTGTCTGCTGGTTCCAACTTCCTGTTCCACCATACCTGTCAAATCCATCTACTATCAAACATTTTTTAAAACCTGTACTGTAATCGTGAGATGAACGGGAATAAATATCAGTTGGTGTTCCTTCAGTACCACTCGAATCAACATCAACAAGATAAAAATAGTAAACGTCATTACTTGGTGGGATAATAAATTCAGAGGGATCATTAAAGATATAAGAAGATAATCCTTTCGTTAGAGTATTTTCATCTGCCGCTAAAGACCAATTAACAAGACTAGTATCGCTCGAATAATATAATCTATAACCTTTTATATGCTCATTATATTCGTGACTCCAACCTATTTGAACTGATTTATTACCGTTCGGATTTAAAACATATTTTAAGATAGGCGGCTCTCTTGTAATCTTGAAATTGAAAAATTCACTCGTTTTATTACTACGCGTATCCTCAGAAAAAATTTCAAGTACATAATCACCTTCAGCTAAAATCTCAGTATCAAAATAATTATTATTTACAATTCTATTATCATTAATATAATCTGCTCCATCACCATTCGTCAACCAATAGACTGGAGTACTTAAATCTGCCATTCCTTTTACAAACACATTATGTACATAACTATTACTTGGGATTATATCGAATCTGTATTTTACTCCACTATCAGGTGGTTCGTAAACAACAAGCGACGTATCCGAATTGTAAATTCTATAACCAAGGATATAAGTTCCATTATTTCTTTGGTTGCTGTTTGGACCATTCCACTCTTCCACTTTTATGATAATATCGACCTTACCATTCAATGTATTAGAAGAAAGTACTTCTCCTGATGAATTATCGCGATAATCCAACGAACTTCTTGTTATCACTGGTGGTTCTGTATCAATATATGGTGTCAATCCCCCATTATATCTTATAGCATTTAGCTCGGGTCCATAATCACCAATGTTTGAGACAAATTTTCTGTCATATAAATGAACATGCCCAGCTGTAGTATAAACTGTTCCTAAAATTGTTGAGGTGGCTGTTATATAGTCACCGATATTTAAAGTCGGATTAGGAACAATATGATAATAAGTAATCTTTTTCCATAGTCCATTTATATTTGTTCGAACAGTAAGATACGAATCATATCCATTATTAACTTTTGTCTCAAGATAGCCATCTAAACAGGCATAGCAGGGATTTCCACTTGGCTCAGAAATATCCACGCCATTATGAAAATGGTCTGATGAGCCCGTATTTCTAAATTCACCAAACGTACCCGTTAATCCTCTACTTGAGTTGAATGGGGGAAATGGCCAGGGAAACTTTGTGGTGTCTTGTCCAAAAATAATCGAACAAATGAAGATAAAGCATATATTATAAGTAATAAAATTTTTGTTTTTCATATAATTTTAGATTTTGTTATTATTCTTAATTGCAAAATAATAAAAATATTTTTTAATAAGCACATTTTTTAATAGACTTTTAACTCTTAGGTTTCATTTAAAAAAGAAAACACCAAGAAAATTTTATTCCTTGGTGTTTTTAATACTAACTATGTACTGTGTTAAAATAATAATTAAATTAATTTTATAAAAACCCAAATACCTGAAAACCAACAGCGCTTAAATCTGATGTAAGAGATTTATCATCGAAAATAAGTGCTTTGTATATATTGAACATCGAAATGATTAGCAATAAAATCAATGACTTCATTTTCGGTTAACGCATCCAATATGTTAAATAAACCTTTTGTTCGTAAAGAAAAACCATTTGTCTTACGGTTGGGATAACCAGGTCCATTAACAGATCCATAAGAAATTCCAATAATCTCACTTATCTCAAATTCTATTCCTTTGCATTGGTCAATTTTTTCGCCACAATTACCTAAAACTAAATTATCCCAAACATCTGTGTCTTCCATAAATGATTGATATTTTATTCCTTGATTAGGTGTCCATGATATATCACGAGGTACAACCATTATATCATTTACTTAAATTGTTCAATGCAATTTTTTATGAGGGGATTAGTCAATGACCAAATCAAATATTAGATTATTTGTCCTAGGAAATGAGGTAGTTGCTTGTACCACCAGGGCCAGTCATGGTTAACGTCGTGTCCCCAGAAATCTATCCAAGCAGGAATACCTTTTATATCGAGAATTCTTTTCATTTCTCTTGCATCCTGTATCATCAGATCTTCCCAGGCACCTTGACCAGTACAAATAATAATTTTACTCTTGCGGTAAAGTTCGATATATTTATGATTATTTATATTAGGTAAGAAAAAAAGAGGTGAATTGAAATATACTAAGTCATCACAATAGTCACCAATAAAACAACTAAGTTGAAAAAATCCGCTTAAACATATACATGCATCGATTATTTCGGGATGTCTGAACAAAAAATTACCTGCATGATACGCACCCATACTGCAACCAGTTGTAAGAATTTTTTCATCGGTATTTCCACAATGCTCTTTAATAAATGGTGCAACTTCATCAACAATATATCTGTCGTAAGATTCGTGCCTTCTTGCTCTATCAGCAGGATGTATTGAATAGTTTACCCACGATTGATTGTCAATGCTATCAACTGTAAACAACTTTATCTTTCCTGAATCAATAAACCATCTTATTTTTTCAATCATACCGAAATCTTCCCATTCATGAAATTTACCTCCTTGGCACGGAAATACAAGAACGGGTTTTCCATAATGACCATAGACTTTTAACTCCATATCATGTCCCAAATTCGAACTGAACCATTTGTAATATTCAACATGCATATAATACCTAAAATTTTTCTAATTATTTATAAACCCATTTTATTGTTTCTTTTAGATATATTCTGCAGCATACACAATATCATCTATTTTCTTTGAGCGGACAAGATAACCATAATTACCAAGTGCACCACTAAACACATCATTGATACCTGTATGTTGAATAATTTTTTCACTTAAAGTACTGATTATATCTAGATGACTATGAGCATATCTTTTATTAAATTTTCTTCCAATGTAACCACAATAGTAATCCCAGGAAAAACGATCATCAAAGCGATTATTTACAACGACATTCGCCCACTCACGATAAACATCAATGTTATTCGCATAATTCATCATATCGGTAGTTAATCCACCCGGGGGACGCATATTAACTTCAAGTGCTATTATTTTGTTTTCAGATGTTCGGAAAAATTCAAAATGGAAGAATCGTTCTTTCAAATCAAATGCTTTTACTATTCGTCGTCCTGTTTTTTCAAGGTCTGATGGAATATTTCTTAATGTATAATAA
>JAFGPR010000224.1 GCA_016936095.1 Ignavibacteriales bacterium
ATTCCTGGACGATGTAAAATACAAATTTTTACTGAGCTTGGAGAATTAATTTACACGATAGATCATACTGATGGTAGTGGTGATGCTTCTTGGAGAAGTGTAACCCAGTCAAACCAAGTAATTGTTAGTGGTGTTTACATTGCCGTTATTACAAATAGCGATACTGGTGAAAAAGCCATTAAAAAATTTGTAATTATTCGTTAAAAAGATATAGGGAAATAAAATGAAAAAATATTTTCAAATAATAATCTGGTTATGCTTTCTTATTTTCACTGTTGAGAGTCAAGCTCAACTTGAGAAGAGAGCACAAACAGGTTTTAAGTTCTTAAGTGTATCTACGGATGCACGAGTAAGCGGTATGGGGGATGCAGTAACATCCTTACAACATGGATATTCATCGGCAATGTTCTACAATCCTGCTGGTATGGCAAACATGGAAAAAATGGTTGATGCTCATTTCGGACATACACAATGGATAGCCGGTATCAATTACATAAACTATGGAATTGCAATTCAACCATTCAAGAATGACAACTATGGCGTCTTGGGTTTTTCTGTCGTAGCTGTTAAGTATGGTGATATGCAAAGAACAATTAAATATGATAATGAACAAGGGTATTTAGATTTGGGTACTTTTGATCCAATTGCGATTTCTATGCAACTTGGTTACGCTAAAATGTTATCTAATAAATTTTCTATAGGTGGAAATATAAAGTGGTGTCAACTATCTTTAGGAACACATTTAGTCAGTTACGAGGATGTAGGGAATAATATTCCGACCAAACAGGAAGAATTTGAACAAAGTTCACTCGCCTTTGACTTTGGTCTTATTTATCAGACAGGATTTAAGAGTTTAAATCTTGGTATGAGTGTTAGAAATTTTTCTCAGGAAGTAAAATTTATTAAAGAAGAATTTCAATTGCCTCTGACATTCCAAGTCGGTGTTTCAATGGATATGTTGGACTTATTTCCAAGCATAGATCCTAAAATGCATTCATTCCTTTTATCGGTTGATGCTGCACACCCAAGAGATTTTGATGAGCAGTTAAACATTGGTTGTGAATATTCATTTATGGATATGGTTGCGTTACGTGCTGGTTATACCTACCCAGCTGATGAGAGAGATTTTACTTTTGGTGCAGGTGTTATGAAGGAACTCTCAGGTCTTTTGATTGGCGTGGATTATTCTTATTCACCTTTTGGTGTATTTGATAATGTACATAGAATTTCCGTGCATGTAGCTTATTAAAAAGATTATAAAATAAAAATATATTGGTAGTAAAATGAAAAATAAAATTAAAAAATTTGTAAGCTTAAGTTTCGTCTTGCTGACAGCACTATTTTTCCTAGTCGGTTGCGACGAAGACCCAACTTCTAGTCTTTGGGATAATCCTGATTTACAAAAACCTGTAGGTGATACTCCCGTTATTACAGCAATTACACCTGCTAACGGTGCAATATCGGAAATTACGGAAATTGTGATAACAGGTACAAATTTCACAGCAGACACTGCAAAAATTAAAGTATATTTTAATGGTGTTGTAGGCACTATAACATCTACCTCGGCAACCTCTATCTCTGTTATTTCACCCGAGTTGGAAGGTGATTCGGTAGCCATTAAAGTATATGTAACAGGTAACCTTCTTTTCAGTAATACATGGTATTATAAAATTTTGCCTCCAAGTAAAGAATTGCGAGAATTTAATGAGACAGATAAACCCAAGGCTCTAACAATTGACTCTCAGGGATTTATTTATGTTTCGTTGGTATCAAATAATGTGGGTGCTGGTGTAAAGAAAATTAATCCATCAACTGGCCAAATGACTGATTATGTTCCTAAAGGTGCTGAAACATTTTGGAGCGGTATGAAGTTTGGACCAGATGGAAGTTTATATGCTGCAAAAAACAACCTTGGTATCTGGAAATTAACTGAAGGGGTTACACCACCAAATACACCTTGGGTAATTACATCTCCAAACAGAATTACCGATTTTGACTTTGACCCGAATGGTTATATTTGGGGTGGCGGAGCACAAGGTAAAATAATCAGGATAGATACTGGTGCAACCACAAAAGTGTATGATGTCGGAATTGTTGCACTTTCAGTTAGAGTATTTAAATCAGGTGCAACCACTTATTTATACGTTGCAGGAACGAAAAGTAACTTATACAAAATCTGGCGCTATGAAATTGATGCAAATAATGATATAATTAACGAAACAGTATATTTTGATTTTTCAACTAATTTACCAACTTCCAAGTTGAATTGTATTGAAATTGCAACCAGTGGAAAGATATATGTTGGAACAGCTGATACGGACCCGATAATAATAATCAATACAGACGGAACGTATGAAGTACTTTATACTGGTAAATTAAGTCCTGAAGCAATTGCTTTTGTTTGGGGTGATAAATTATATTATTCGAGAAATGGAACTGGTGATGTTACTAGTACAATTATTGGATTAAATATTTCGGATACTCCAGCACCTTATTATGGAGTAGAATAATTTTCTAATTAATTCATATTTTTTAATCAAACTTCATAGGAGGAATCAACTATGAGAAAAAACATTTTTACCCTTGTTGCAGTACTTTTCTTAAGTACTACACTTTTTGCTCAATGGAATTTTGAAGGTGTGTTTCCAGCAGATAGTAGTCTGAAGGCAAACACTGGCAATCATGGTATTGTCGTTACCCCCGATGGTAATGTATGGATTGCACCTTACAGACCTTTCATAGCGGATAGCGTTCTTAATCCTGACTCAGGATTTAAGATGAACTGCCGCCCGGTTTATGTATTCCAGCCAGATGGAACTCCACTTGATACTATCAGAAGTATCGTTGTCGGTGGCGTTACAAGAGTGCTTCAATGGAGCAATGTAGGATTATCACTTGATCATAATGGTGATGTTATAGTCGCAAGCTACAATGAAGTATTCAAAATTAATTACCAAACTTATGAAGGTATAGCTTGGGCTGACCTAGCTCTAATTGGATTTGATGGTGTTTCTATCTGTGCACCCGGTGTTGTAGAGAATGGTGATGTTTATGTTTGTAGTGTATTTCCCGCAAAACCTGTGCTTCATTTAGATTCTAATTTTGCTTATATCGATAATGCACTTGACGCATTTAATATTGATTACGGAAGAGACTTTGCAGCACAATCATGTGCTGATTCAACATGGCTATTCTTCCCACGCTATTTAGGTTTATATATTTACAAAAAAGTTGGTGATTTCGGCACATTTGATCTTGTTGACTCTTTAATTGGTCCTCATCCAGAAACTATTAAATTTGACCCTGTTGATGGAAATTGCTGGTTAAGTGGTGGCAATAATGATTCTAAACCTACAGGTCTATTAAAACATAACGTTTGGTACAAATTTGATTTGTCCACAAAAACAGCTCTTGATAGTATTCACTGGAATTTCGAAGTTGGTGGTACACCTGCTAATGAAAAACCGAGAGGTTTTGCTCTTAGCGATGATGGATTAACTGCTTGGGTTGGTTGCTTTGGTTCAAGTACATATCCCCCAGTTCAAAAATTTACAAAACCAAGTGGTATCGAACAGGATAAAAACATTCTTCCTACTGGTTATAACTTAAGTCAGAACTACCCAAATCCATTCAACCCATCAACACAAATTACTTTTGCAATTCCAGAAGCAGGTATGGTTACTTTAAAAGTATACAACATGCTCGGACAGGAAGTTGCAACTTTAGTTAACGAACAACTAAATGCTGGTCAATTCACAAGCACATTTAGTGCAGCTAACTTAGCATCAGGTACATATATTTACGAATTAAGAGTAAATGATGTTAGATTAGCAAATAAAATGTTGTTACTCAAGTAAATTAAGTGGTCAGTGGTCTGTAGCCAGTGGTCAGTAAATTATTGATGAAAAGCCGAGTTAAACCAACTCGGCTTTTTTATTTTTAATTTGTAATTAAATGAAATATTGACTTCAATTATTAAAAATTTTTTATAATTTGTATTTTAATAATTAAATTTATATTTTTACTTCTAATAATAAAAATTAATTATTTTTTCAATTATGCTTACTGACGAAGTAAGGAAAAATGTTTTTACTTGATATTCAAAACATAATGTTTTTGGGATAAGCAAGTAGATTCATAAGAGAATTTAACTAATTAACTAAATATTTTTTCATTCACAAATTGGAGGGAAAAATGATGAAAAAACTTTCAGCGCTTTTTATTATTTCTGTTATATTTTCATTTGTTGCACAAGCGCAAACTTGGAACAATACAGGTCCTTGGCCAGACACTTCTTGGCTGAATGGGACACAAGGAATTGCTGTCGATCCAGACGGTAAAGTCTGGTATTCAGATTATTGGAATCAGGATACACTTGACGATGGTACAGGTACAAGATGTATTTATTGTTTTCATCCTGATGGAACACCCGCTAGTTTCTCACCCATTAAAGTAATAAATGTCGGTGGACCTTTCGGTACTTATGATACACTAGGTACAAAATCGACTTATGGAGTTAAGACGGAATTGAAAACGGGGAATATTATTTACACCAACTCAAATAGTGATGTTTTTCTAATTAATTATAAAACTGGTGATGGATTAGCAAAAGCAAATTTAGGAATTGGTTCACTAGCTTGTCCAGCAAGCGATACTAATGGTACAATATTTATCATTGATGTTACAGCTGGAAGTATAATAAAAATGCTTTCTTGGGATGGTTTTAGCACTACATTTACTGATTTAGGAAATGCTATTGAGAATACACCAGATTTATCGAGATGTCTTGAAGTATCAGCGGACGGTAATACTATTTATGCTGCATATTTGACAGCCTCCCGTGGTGTTCTTATTTATCATCGAGCTGATGAATTTTCACCGTATTTAGTTGTTGATTCAACTACTTTTAAAGGTTGGGCGGTTGAATCAATTACAATGCATCCAATTACTGGCAATCTTTGGCTAAGTGGTAACTCATACTACTATACAGCAGTAGACTCTTTGACATTACAAAATTGCGGACAATTATTAACAAAAAATGTATGGTATGCTTATGATTTTGGCAGTTCAGCAATAGTCGACAGTATTGCTTGGTTATGGTATCCACATCCAGATTCATTAAGTGATCAACAAAGATCAGATTTATATAGACCTAGGGGTATTGATTTCTGTCCAACGGGAGATACAGCTTATATTGGTACTTTTGGTTCAAATGTTGAATGGGGTATTGAAAGAGTTATAAGAGATACTCCTTATCTTGGTGTTGAA
>JAFGPR010000225.1 GCA_016936095.1 Ignavibacteriales bacterium
AAAATTAAAGAGTATCATACAGATATTACAGAAATTATTAGAAAATATTTTGAAGATAGATTTAATTTTCTTGCATTAGAAATGACCTCAGGTGAGATACTTGAAAATTTGAAATATCACAGCGATGGCGTTAAAATATTGGAAGTAACAGAAAATTTTCTGACAAATGCTGACCTTGTTAAATTTGCAAAGTTTAAACCAATGCCAAATGTTAATAATGAAATGATGATACAAGCTTATTCAATTGTTGAACAGACAAAGAAAGAAGAAATGCAAATAAGTCAGAGTGAGGGCAATAATGTTTAATGATATTACATTTGCATTTCCATTGGCTTTTTTATTATTACTTATAATTCCAGCCATTCTTTTTTGGTATTGGAAAAAGAATAAAAAATCCACACCGAATCTTGTCTATTCATCCTTTGAGATCTTCAAAGGGATTAAACCAACTTTAAAAAATAGATTAAAACATTTGCCAATTATATTACGTTGTATTGCTCTGGCACTGTTAATAATTGCCTTAGCTCGACCGCAATCTTTTTTAACAGGTGAAAATGTAAATGTCGAAGGAATTGATATTGTAATGTTGCTTGATATCTCAGGAAGTATGTTAGCTGAAGATTTTAAACCAAATAGATTAGTTGCTGCAAAGGAAATAACCGACGAGTTTGTTGCTGGAAGAATATCAGATAAAATTGGGCTTGTTATTTTTGCAAGTGAAAGTTTTACTCAATGTCCACTTACTATTGATTATTCTGTTTTAAGGGGATTATTAAAAGAAATAAAAAGCGGTATGATTGAAGATGGCACTGCAATTGGAAGTGCAATAGCCAATGGTGTTAATAGGTTGAAGGATAGCCAAGCAAAAAGTAAAGTAATGATTTTACTGACGGATGGAGTGAATAACAGAGGTGAAATTGATCCAATTACTGCATCTCAAATTGCTGCAAAATTTGGCATACGGATATATGCTGTTGGTGTGGGAACAATAGGAGAAGCACCATATCCTTTTCAGACCCCGTTTGGCATTAGATATCAAAACGTACCTGTCGAAATTGACGAACCAACGTTGAAAGAAGTTGCAAAAATCACAAATGGAAAATATTTTCGTGCAACAGGAAATAAGAAATTAAAAGAGATTTATGCTGAAATTGATAAGTTAGAAAAGACGAATATCGAAGTAACATCCTATAGGAAAGCAAGTGAATTATTTTATTGTTATGTTTTTTTTGCTTTACTTTTTCTGCTATTGGAATTTTTATTATCTAAAACTTATTTGAGAAAATTACCTTAAACAAAAATATTAGCTTATGTTTAGATTAGCACATACAGAATACTTACATCTTCTATACATTATACCAATTTTGATTGCAGTATATTGGTTTATTCAAAAGTATAATAAAACCATTCTTGAGAAATTTGCTTCAAGTAAACTTCATTCAGTTTTAATTCCGCTCAAGAGCAAATTTAAAAACTTATTTAAATTTATTCTTTTTCTTGTTGCATTATTATTAATAATTTTTACTCTTGCAAATCCACAGGTCGGGGCAAAGATTGAAGAAGTTAAACAAATTGGAATTGATGTCTACATTTGCTTGGATGTTTCCGCAAGTATGCAGGCAGAGGATATTAAACCAAGCAGATTAATTAAAGCCAAACACCAGATTTCAAGATTAATTCAAATGCTGCGTGGTGATAGAATCGGATTAATTGTTTTTTCAGGCCAAGCGTATGTTCAATTCCCATTAACAACAGATTATTCTGCTGCGAATCTTTTCCTTAATGCTGTTGATGTTAGTTCTGTCCCCCAACCAGGTACTGCAATTGCAGAAGCAATTAATATTGCAAATAAATCTTTCAAGAAAGATGAAAGTACCGAAAAAGCGATCATAATTATTACGGATGGTGAAGATCACGAAGGTAATGTTGAAGAAGCAGTAAGCAATGCAGTTAATGAAGGTATCTCTGTTTACGTAATCGGTATGGGTTCTCCAAATGGTGCTCCAATTCCGGTAAAAGACAGAGCAGGAAATATAATTGGATATAAGAAAGATTCATCGGGGGAGACAGTTGTTTCAAAACTAAATGAAGATTTGCTGAAATCAATTGCATCACAAGGTGAAGGAAAGTATTATCAAGCATCTAATACTGAGAATGAATTAGATATGATTTACCGTGATCTCTCGAAGATTGAACAATCAGAATATGGGAGTAAAAGGATTACTGAATATGAAGACCGATATTATTACTTGTTGTTTCCAGCAATCTTTTTGCTAATTATCGAGATATTTATTTCGAGTAAAAAATCAAAATTATTTTCTAAATTAGAAGAGAAATAAAAATTTATTATGAAGATTTGGACTAAAATATATTGCATCAGTTTTTTTATCGTATTTCAAGGATATATTCAAGCACAAAGCACTCGCGGTTTAATTAATGATGGCGTAGATTTATATGAGAAAGGAAATTTTCCAGAAGCAGAAGTGAATTTCAAAAAAGGAATTCAAAATGATCTTCAAAAATTTGAGGGACATTTTAATTTAGGTGATAATTACTATAAACAAGGTAATTATGATGAAGCAATTAAATCCTACAAAAATGCTCTAAGTTTGACAAACAGCAATATTGAAAAAGCTGCAACATTTCATAATATCGGAAATTCTTTTTTAAAGGGACAGAAATTTCAAGAAAGTATTGAAGCATATAAGAATGCATTGAAATTAAATCCAAATGATCTTGAAACAAAATATAATTTATCTTATGCTCTAAGTATGCTGAAAAATCAACAAAATCAAAATCAGCAGAACCAGCAAAATCAGAATCAGGATAAACAGAATCAGGATAAACAGAACCAAGATAAGCAAAATCAAGATGAGCAAAATCAGGATAAACAAGATCAGGAAAAGCAGAATAAAGATCAACAACAGGATAAACAAGAACAACAACAGCAGCAACAACAGCAACAACAGCAACAACAGCAGAAAAATGAAATATCAAAAGAGGAAGCTGAAAGAATTCTTGAGGCATTAAAAAATAACGAACAAGATCTGCAAAAGGAATTAAGAAAACATAAAGGGAAAGTTGTAAAAACAACCAAGGACTGGTAAAGTAATGTTTAATTGTTAATGGTCAATGATAATTGTTTTTATTTTATTAGAACTAATTGATTAATTGATATTAAGAAAACATGAAACATAAAATAATAATTCTATTTTTTTTATTTAGCATAGTTAGTTATTCTCAGTCATTTAAAGCGACGGTTGATAAGACCACAGTCGGGCAGAATGAACAATTTCAAGTATATTTTACTCTTGAAAATGCTCAGGGAAAAAATGTGAGTTTTCCGAATTTTAAAGGTTTCAATGTCCTTGCTGGTCCTAATCAATCCACGAGTATGTCGATCATAAACAATCAGGTTTCTCAGTCAGCTACATATTCCTTTGTGTTGAGTTGTTCGAACATGGGTGATTATTCAATAGGTAGTGCTTCAATTGTTGTTAGCGGTGAAACACTTACTACTCAACCAATAAAGATTACAGTTGTAAAAGGGAAAACACAGCAGCAAATTAAGCAAGAGCAAAATGAAGAAACTGGGGTATCCGAAGATGATATTGCTAAAAATGTTTTTATAAGAGCAATACCAAGTAAGAATTCTGTTTTACAAGGTGATCAAATGACCGTCACCTATAAATTATATACTCGTTACAATATGGCAACTCCACAGATTTCTAATTTACCTAAATTTAATGGCTTTTGGGCTGAAGAATTATCACTTCCCAAACAATTAACTTTCTCTCCGGAAATGTATAATGGACAGAGGTATAATTCTGTTGTACTTCAAAAAGTTGCTCTTTTTCCGACTAAAACTGGTAATTTATCAGTTACTCCATTCGAACTTGAGATACCTGTTCTAATCCAACGGAAAAGACAAAGTAGAGATTTATTCGATAGCTTTTTCAATGATCCATTTTTCAATACGACTGAAACTTATAATTACAAAGCAAAATCAAACACAGTGAATGTGAATGTTCAATCTCTTCCCGATAATGCTCCATCATCCTTTACTGGTGCTGTTGGAGATTTTAAATTAGAATCGAATATAGAGAAAACCGAATTAAAAACAAACGAACCATTCACTTTAAAATTTATACTTTCAGGAACAGGCAATATAAAATTGCTGTCTTTACCAAAATTAAATTTACCTGTCGGTTTCGAAACTTATGAACCTAAGACATCTGATAATATAAACCGTGGGGGAGTGATTTCGGGTTCAAAAACAATTGAGTATTTAATTGTTCCGAGAATTCCCGGACAGAAAGAAATTCCCTCGATTGAATTTTCTTACTTCAATCCGACATCAAAACAATATGTGACATTAAGAACTCCGACTTATTCACTGAATATTGAAAAAGGTGAGGGAGAATATGATCCTTCAATTTCGGGATTTTCAAAAGAGGATGTAAAATTATTAAGCGAGGATATTAGATATATAAAAACTTCTGATTATGATTTTCAGAAGAAAGAAGATTTTAGCTTGATCAGACCTTGGTTTATTTTTTCTATGATAATTCCATTTATTGGTTTCATCGCATTCGTCGGAATTAAAAAGAGGAACGACAAGCTATCAGGTAATGCTCAATTGTTGAAATACCAAAAAGCAGAAAAAAATGCGAAGGCAAAATTAAAATCAGCTAAGATTGCTCTTTCGAAAAATGAATTGAGCAACTTTTATTCTGAACTTTCAATTGCTTTATTTGGATATCTTGAGCATAAGCTTAACATACAAAAATCTGAATTTACGCTTGAACTTGCGATTTCTAAACTAAAGACTAAAAACGTAAATGATGAAGTAATTAAAAAATTAAAATACACTTCTGAGAAGTGCGAATTTGCAAGATTTGCACCAAGCGCATTAAACTCAGCGGATGCAAATTTATTGTACGAAGATACTATTAAATTAATTGTTGAATTGGAAAATTCAATTACAAACAACAAAAAGAAAACATAAGATGCTAAAAAAGATTTTAATAAATATATTTTTATTTATTGCTGCAAATTTTATTTTTGCTCAGACTCCACAAGAGTTGATAGAACAAGGAAATAATTATTATAAAAATAACCAATTCGAAGAAGCAATTAAATCTTATCGACAGATTATAAATGATGGATATATTAGTGCCGAGGTATATTACAATCTTGGTAACACATATTATCGTGTAGGAAAATTAGGTTATGCAATTTTAAATTATGAAAGAGCCTTAAAAATCTCACCGAGCGATGAAGATGTTATTTACAATTTAAAAAATGCAAAAGCCAGAACAATAGACAGGATAGAAGAACTACCTGAAATTTTTATCACTGAATGGTGGAATTTATTATTGACTTCGGTTACTGTTGAGCAGTGGCTAATCATTGTTATAATATTTTTTATAATTTTTCTTTCCTTTTTTGCAATATTTTTAACAACACATAAAATCAATTTAAGAAAGATTTCTTTTGTCTTCGGTTCAATAACGCTTTTTATTTTGTTGTTGGTTGGAATTTTGTTAATCTCAAAAATAAATAGAGAAACCACATATCATTATTGTATATTAGTTGAAAACACGCAACCTGCTAAGACTTCTCCAAACAAGCAAGGCGATGATGCGTTTGTAATTCACGAAGGAATTAAATTTGAAGTTGAAGAATATCTTGATAATTGGGCAAAAATTAAATTAAGTGATGGTAAAGTCGGTTGGATTCCCAATGGTTCATTTGAAAAAATTTAATCGACCATTTTTAACGCGTTTTCGGACTAATATTTTCTAATCTTCGCATAAATGTTTTGTGAGCATCTTTAAAAAAGTAACCACCTAAAAGAAGTACAAATGTAAAAATACTCATAATTATCAACAGAGTATTATTTTCCCAAAAAATATTCAAGTAATTTAAGTTTTTCAAAATCTCATTGACTTCTTGAATTAATGAACTTGTTCCACTTTCTGAGTTTTGTGGTTGAATTGTAATTATGCTATAAATAATAATGCCCAAAACGACACTTGCAAATAAAGAAATTACAGAAAGGAAAAATTTCTTACCTTTGATTTTTACCACAGGAGTAATAGCGTAAATCTTGTCCATAATTTTTTCAGTTGCATCAGCAGGGGCAAAGTAGCGAGTTAACTTTTTCAAAATATTATCAACGAAAGAATGTGTCTTCAGCTTCTCCAATTCATTTGGATTATCATTCACAATTGTATTTACATTTTCTAATTCTTCGATGTTCAGTTCGTTATCAATATAACGATTTAAAATATCATCTGACAAATTCTTCATAGTATTTCCTCCTTATAATTGTACTTGAGCAAAAGTTCTCTCAGCATATTCCGAGAACGATGTAATAAAACTTTTACATTTACTAATGAAATATCCATTATATTGCTTATCTCTGCAATTGATAAGTTATCGATATAAAATAGAATTACAACAAGAGCATTTTTTATTGGTAATTCATCAACCATCTTAAATATGTATTGCTCTACATTTTCTGATTCTGAATATATCTTATTTTCATCTTCATCCTTGATATTAATTTGATCATCTACCGATATAGTATTTCTATCAACCGTATATTTCTTTGAAGATATTATTGTCAGTGCAGTGTTATATACAATTTTGTAAAACCAAGTTGAGAATTGTGACTCTTGCTTGAAATTGCCTAAAGAATTAAATGTTTTTATAAAAGAATCTTGCAGTGCCTCCTCAGCATCCATTTGATTTTTTAACATTCTTTTTAAAAGGTTGAATGCTTTATGTTTATATCGGTCAACAATTAGAGAATAATCTCTTTTATTACCTCGCTGGACTGATTCAATAATTTCTATGTCAGATAAATTTTTCATACATTCTTATGACTAAAAAAAATAATTCAGGTTACACAAAAATAAAATTAAATAATTAAATGTAACGTAAATAAATCTTAAACGAGAAAAAGGAATTTAATGTAACCTTTGAAAAATTATTATGTCTTAAGAAGTAAGTAAATCAAAAAATTTTCTGATTCAGTATTGTAAAATTTGAAATTATTAATTAATCAAAAAATAAAAAAATGGAGGATTATATGGAAGATCATTTAGTGGCAATATTAGTACCTATAATATTTTTTCTTGTTATCGGAGCTATACTAATTTCATATTTCTATTTTAGATCCAGAGAAAAACAAATAATGTTAAACAAAGGATTTAATTCTGATCAGATTGTAGAAATTTACAAGAGTCGTAAAAATTCTATCGTCTGGATGAAAATTGGCATAGTTGCGTTTTTCTTGGCATTTGGTTTAGCTCTAGGAGCACTTGTAGGTAGTTCGATGAATCTTGATACGGACGATCTTTTAGACCATACTTGGACATCAATATTTGTTCTATCATTTACTGGAATTGGGTTTATTGTTTCTTATTTTGTTGCCAAAAAAATTGATCCAAATGATAACGGTTCTGTGAAAAAGTAAAAATTAAAAAGGTCGAGAAAAATCTCGACCTTAATTTTTTTTGGTGAATTTACAAATTAAACAATCTCTTTCTCTTCAAGCCATCGCTGAGCATCAATTGCTGCCATACAGCCTGTACCTGCAGCTGAAATTGCCTGACGATATACTTTGTCAGCAACATCACCTGCTGCAAAAACTCCCTCAATGTTGGTTTTTGTACTTCTACCTTCAACTTTTAAATAACCTACTTCATCCATTTCAAGTTGTCCTTTGAATATTTCCGTATTTGGCTGATGTCCAATAGCAATGAACACACCATCCAATTCCAATATTTCATTTTCACCTGTCTTAACATTTTTTAGTGATAAACCCGTAACCTTTTTTCTACCATCTTTTTCTTCACCAAGAATCTCCTCAATAATATAGTTCAATTTGAATTTTATCTTTGGATTTTTTTCTGCTCTTTCAATCATAATTTTTGATGCTCTAAATCCTTCTCTTCTATGAATTAGGTAAACTTCCGAAGCAAAATGTGTAAGATATATAGCTTCCTCCATTGCAGTATCACCACCACCTACAACTGCTACTTTTAAGTTTTTAAAAAAGAAACCATCGCAAGTAGCACAAGCAGAAACACCACTACCACGATATTTTTTTTCACTCTCAAGACCTAAATATTTTGCTGTTGCACCTGTAGAAATAATTACAGTATCAGCTGTATATTCTTCATCACCAGATTTTAGAGCAAACGGTCGCTTGGAAAAATCGACTGATGTAATTTCCTTGAATACACTTTCAGCTCCAAATTTTATTGCTTGTTTCCTTAGTAAATTCATTAATTCTGGACCTTGAACCCCATTATTAAAACCTGGAAAATTTTCTACATCCGTTGTTATCATTAGTTGACCACCACGTTGAATTCCTTCAAAAACTAAGGGATTAAGATTTGCTCTTGCAGTATAGATAGCAGCTGTATAACCTGCAGGGCCGGAACCTATAATAATTACTTTTCTGTGATTTTGTGACATTTAAACCTCTATATTTTTAAATTTCTTAATGCAAAGATAAAAATTTATTTTGGTTAGATAAATTTTTGTTTTTTAGGTTTTAAATTTGCAATTTTTAACCACAAGGAACACAAAGAAGGCACAAAGGACACAATAAAATTGCTAATCAGTGTAAATCCGCTACATCTGTTAAACTTGTGCTGAGCTTGTCGATGCATCCGCGTTCTATTTTTTAAAATTAAAGGATTGTAATCCCCAAAAGTTGCGATTTTCTTGTTTCATTTCCTTGAAAGATTGAAAAGTTGTTACACCTCGACAAATCAATGTATTAATGAATAATCAATGTAAATTTAATCTCATTATTTTTATTAATTAAATATATTCTGTAAATAACTTTATCAATCCTTTATAATTTTCTTTCGACAATTCTCATATTTTACATTGTTTATTTGCTCACGGTGATTCTTCTACATAACAAATATGGAAATTGATTGATTTTTCATAAACGGCTGTTAGTGTTTTTTTTACTAATAAACCTAATATTATTAAAAAATTATATTTTTTTTTCTCAAATATAGTCAAATAATTAAAAATTTAATCAATCAGCAATTAGACAATTTGATAATTATACAATTCAGCAATTCAGAAATTTATTTTGGAACTTACAGAAACATTCATTTCCATCTCATTGTTGAA
>JAFGPR010000226.1 GCA_016936095.1 Ignavibacteriales bacterium
CGAGTTAGAAATGTACTGTAAATAACTGTAATATAAATAGATATTAATAGAAAAACACAGGTTTTTAAAAGTATATTTTCGTTTTCAGAACCGGATTTTTTTATAATTAAAATATGCAAAGCAGCAATTCCAATCAACCATGGTATTAAAGAGGAATTCTCAACTGGATCCCATCCCCAGTAACCACCCCATCCAAGGACACCATATGACCAATATGCTCCTGTTATTAATCCAATGCCCAGAACAAATAAAAAAGTAAGTAACCAAGGTCGAATTATTTTTATCAGCGCTATAAATTTGTTTTTTAATGTAATTCCAATTGTTAAAGAATAAATGACTCCTGCAAGTGCAAAACCACCAAATAAAATAGGAGGATGAATTTGCATCCAAAAATTTTGCAGGAGAGGATTTAAACCATTTCCATTAATAACTAAGTTGTCTAAGTAGAGATTATTATTATCAAGATAATTTATTAACTGAGAATTTATTTCCAAATAATAGTTAGTCGAATTTGAATCAAAGAATAGATTGTTTTGAATAAAAGGAACATTTAAATAATAAGGATTTAAATGATTTACATTAACAAACACCGATTCTGACCATAAAAGTGTAAAAGGATTCTTAAACAAAGGATTTATCATCACTAGTAAAAACAAAACTGTAAATGAAAAAACTAACATCACTCTTTCTTCGTAACCTTCATATTTTGATATGGATTTTATTATGAACAATCCAAGTATAGATGCAAAAAGTGTCCATAATAAAAAACTTCCTTCCTGACCAGCAAAGAATGATGAAATTAAAAGTCCTAATGTCAGCTCGTTGCTACTATATTCAAAAACATAATTGAATTGATATTGATGAGTTAAAATTAAATATAAAAGATATACACTTGCACAAATTGTGAAAAATGTCAATGAGTAATAACTAAATCTAGCAAATAGTAAAAATTTTTCTTTTTGAATCGATTTGTAATAAAAAATAATTGATAAAACACAAGATACAATTGCAACAATAATAAAAAAATTTCCTAACATTTTATTCCAAACAATGGTTTGAAAAAATTATTTTGCTTTTTGTTCAAATTCATTTTGATATTTGGACGGACATTTTGTTAGTATTTCTGTAGCTTCAAAAATGCCTTCGACATATCTACCTGTTATGACTAAACTTGTTGCTATTTCAAAATTAATTGGTATTTTACCAGCATAATTTACTTTGAGTTCAACTCCATTTGCATCAGTAATATAGAATGTAAATTTGTTGATTTTTTCATTATAAAAATACTCTTTCTCTTTTACATATTTTCCTGTCGCCTTTACAGTTTTGTCAGTTGTAGTTATTTTTTGAAAATTTTCTTCATAAGGAATTATTGATTGGGAAAAAAAATATACAAGAATGATTAAAAAGATTGTAATAATCGATATTCCAATAATATATTTTTTTTTCATTCTTGGATATCCTTGAATTTTTCTTCGATTTTTTTCAAGCGTTTGTCTATCTTATTAATAAAAAAGAAAATTCCAGTCCAGACAATTAATACTACTATTAGAACAATTAAAATTGAATGGTTCTCTAAATATTTAATTAATCCTTCCAAGTTTCACCTTTTAGATTTTTATTTTTTACGAATATTGATCTGTAATTTAATTTCCACAGCCAATAGAAAAGTAAACCGAAAGAAATTAAAGACAGGAAGTAAATTACCTGCATAATATTTTGAATGTCGAAAGAAATTATGGGTCCAATTGATGTGTCGTTAGCAGATCCTGGATGTAAACTACTTACTAATCTAGGTAGTATAAAAATAAAAAAAGGAACCATTAAAAAAGTAATAATGCAATATACTGATGAAAATCTTGCTCGTTTTTCTTGGTCTTCAATTGCCGAACGAAGAGCAAATAATGCACCGTAAATTATCAATAAAAATAATATACTTGTCTGTCGTGGATCCCAGTTCCAAAATGAGCCCCAAGAAAATCTTGCCCAAATTGCACCAGTTAGAGTTGTAAGAATTGTAAAGACAAAACCAATTTGTAAAAAAGATAAAGCCATAAAATCATTTTCTATATTTTTTGATTTTAGGAATTTTATGCTTGAAACCGTTGCTCCTAGAAATGCGATTACAGATAACCAAGCAAGAGGAACATGAAAGAAAATAATTTTTACTTTTTCTCCTAATCCATCAATGAATTGTAATTCGTACCAATCCGATGGTTGCTTAACAACCGGGAAAAATATTCCCGCTATGATAACAAATATCATTAAAAAAAATAATGCCAGTTTTAATGTACTATTCATAATTATTTTATGTATTTATTCTATCAGTGAATATATTTGTAACATATATTTCCTAAATCTAGAAGTAATACCTAACACCAATTCCTGTTTCAAAATTAGAATAGAATTCAGGAACTACATTCATAATTGAAGCAAATTCAATAAATATGTCCAATGGTAATTCTGAAGGTAAAAAGTCCAATCCAACTATTCCTCTAATTCCCCAGATGCTTCTAATAGTTTTATGAGCTTTTACTCTTCCACCAATTCCCAAATGAATTATGAAATTCTCTGATGAAAAAATATTTTTTATATGAAATAGATAGTCTAAGTGAGCTGAATATTTGACTTGTTCCTCATTTATAAAATTTAAACCTGTTGCGAAATCAATAGCGTTATTTGTGTTTATCCATATTTTTCCGCTTAGACCAGTTGGTTCACCGAAAATTGCTCCTATTCCCACACCTTTGTCTTGTGAATAAAAATGACTAGAAAATAGAAAAAATATTAATGCAGATGTTTTTATAATTGATTTTATCATTTTAACAACCAAATTAATTTTTACTAATTTAAAATAATAAATTTTTGGTAATTTATTTTATAGTAGAAAAATAAATTATAATGTCTATTCGTTTCATCTCTATCGTTTCACGCAAGATCCTTAAAATAATCACTAAAATATATTCCTCTTTTAATATCTTTGAATTAGAGTTTATAAATTTTTATTAGAATCAATGGAAATCAAATCTGGATTTGTTACAATAATAGGTTTGCCAAATGTCGGTAAATCAACTTTAATGAATAAGTTAGTAGGCGAAAAATTATCAATAATAACACCAAAGCCACAAACAACACGTAAACGTATTTTGGGTATTTTATCTGCAGCGAATTATCAGATTATTTTTTTGGATACACCGGGAATTTTGAAACCAAATTACCTGCTGCAACAAAAAATGGTTGACTATGTATTTAATTCAGCTGCTTTTACAGATATAATTTTAATTTTAGTTGATATTGACAATGATAAGGATGGATTAAAAACATTAGAGAATGAATCTGTACAAAAGATCTTATCTGATAAAAAAACAAAGAAGATTCTGACTTTGAATAAAATTGACATTTCAAACGAAAATGCAATTAGAGCATTTACGGAGAAATTTGAAAAGGAAAATTTATTTGACTTCATTATTCCCATCTCTGCACTTGAAAATTTTAATTTGGATAAATTATTAAATATAATTATTGAATTACTTCCTGTTCATCCAAAATATTTTCCTGATGACCAAATTACTGATGAATCGGAAAGATTTTTTGTCTCGGAAATTATTCGTGAAAAAATCTTTGAAATGTATAAGGAAGAAATTCCTTATTGTACTGAAGTATTAATCGCTGAATTTAAGGAGCGAGCAACAAATAAGGATTTCATTTCTGCCGAGATTGTTGTTGAGAAAGACTCTCAAAAATCAATATTGATCGGGAGGGGAGGTGATAAGATTAAAAAACTTGGTTCAATTTCAAGAAAAGCGATCGAGGAATTTTTACAACGAGAAGTATTTTTGGGATTACGAGTGAAAGTAAGGACTAAATGGCGATCAAACGATTCAACACTAAAAAGATTTGGATACATAACAGATAATGATTAATAGTTTGAGAAATAAATATACTGCTGAACTTGCTCTCCTCTTAATGACTATAATTTGGGGAGGTACATTTGTTATTGTTAAAGATAGTCTTAATAGCATTTCAACAATGTTATTGCTTGCACTGCGATTTGGAATTGCAAGTGCAATTCTATTTCCAATAATTTATAAAAAGATAAAAACATTAAATCGGCAATCTTTCTGGGCTGGCACTGTCCTTGGTTTAATTTTGTTTGTTGCATTTGCGGCACAAACTATCGGATTGAAATTTACTACTGCAACTAAATCAGGATTTTTAACAGGAACTTTAGTGGTTATAATTCCTGTTCTCCAAATTATTATA
>JAFGPR010000227.1 GCA_016936095.1 Ignavibacteriales bacterium
TGCAACATCTTGCTGAAGTAATTAAGAAAACAATTTTCAAGCTTACACGTGCAGGTGAATTGCTCGGGCGAAAGGTAGCTGAAGCACATGGCATACCTTTCGGTATTGTTGATATTTCCCTTGCACCAACCCCGGCTCCTGGTGATAGTATTGCTGATATATTAAAAGCAATGGGTCTAGAAGATGTCGGAGCTCATGGTACAACTGCTGCACTTGCAATGTTGAATGATTCAGTTAAAAAGGCAGGATTAATGGCAAGTACATCGGTCGGTGGAATGAGTGGTGCTTTCATTCCTGTCAGCGAAGACCAAGGTATGATTGATGCTGTACGAAGAGGAAATCTATCAATTGAAAAATTAGAGGCAATGACATCTGTCTGTTCTGTAGGACTTGACATGATTGCTATTCCAGGTGATACTCCAGCAACTACAATCGCTGGCATTATTGCAGATGAATGTGCAATTGGAATTATCAATGATAAAACCACTTCTGCAAGAATTATTCCTGCTTACGGGAAAAAGGAAGGAGATTCTGTTGATTATGGAGGTTTGCTTGGTATGGCTCCTATCTTGCCAGTTAGAAATTTATCATGTGAAAAATTTATTAGAAGAGGCGGAAAGATTCCAGCACCTACAAGAAGTTTAACAAATTAATTTTTAAGGAGTATAAAAATGGAAAAAGGAATTTTCAGAAGTTGGGTCGGTGTTGTTATTATTATTGCTTTACTTGTTTTAGTTGTTGTTTTTATTGTTGTTGGTAAGTATAATACACTAGTAACACTCGAAGAAGGAGTATTGCAAGGTTGGAGTCAGGTCGAAAATCAATATCAAAGACGAGCCGACTTAATTCCTAATCTTGTGAACACTGTGAAAGGAGTTAAAGATTTTGAAAAAGAAACTTATCTTGCCGTAACAGAAGCAAGATCAAAGGTAAATCAGATTAACGTAACTCCAGAAATGCTCAACGACCCTCAAACATTCCAGCAGTTTCAAAATGCTCAGGATGAGCTAAGTTCAGCTCTGTCAAGATTATTGGTAGTAGTTGAAAATTATCCCGAGTTGAAAGCAAATGAAAACTTCCTACAACTTCAAGCACAACTCGAAGGAACGGAAAATCGAATTGCAGTCGAAAGGAAAAGATATAATGAATTAGTCCAGGAGTTTAACACATACAGAAGAAAATTCCCGACAAATATAATAGCTGGTATGTTTGGCTTTGATGAAAAACAATATTTCAAAGGAAAGGAAGGAACTGACGAGCCGCCTGTTGTTAACTTTGAATAAAATAAAGCAATTGTATTTTAATTGAAAAAAAATTTAATACCCGGTATTTATAATTATTGTGATATGTGGTGCGAGCAATGCAAATACACCACTCAATGTCTCGTGTTTCAAAAAGAAAAAGAAAGACGAATAAAACATCTTGAGAATGATGAAGACCCCGATGATATTAATTCTGTTTTAGAAGATGTAAAAGAATCTTTTCAAGAAGCATTTATGCTCATAAAAGAACAAAAAGGTGAATTAGAAATTGAAACAGAAGATGTTGGGGAAAGTAAATTTATCACTGCTCCCGATTTTACTAAATATAATATTCATTCAATTGGGAATGAATATTTTTCAAGAGGAATTGAATTACTAGAAAGTTTATCAAAATATTATTCTTTAATTGTTCTCTGTTGCGATGGTGAAGATGTCGTCTATGATGAAGATTCACTCGACATAAAAAATAATATTCAAATACTTAGTTACTACACTCATCAAGTATTTTCGAAAATTAGACGACTAATTATGGAATTAGAAGATAAGGTTATGGATGAATATCTTCTCGAAGCAAGGAATATAACAGCTAAAATAATTTACATCGCTCTAACTCGTTCATCAGAAGCACTCGGTTATTTTTATCAATTAGAAAATGGATTTGAGGAAGAAATAGAAGAAATGCTCTTGCTCACAAATAAAGTTAAAGATGAATTGTTATCTCTTGTTCCTGATGTCGAAAATTATAAAAGAAAGTACTTTGATTAAATATGAAAATAATTTTAAACTTTTTGATAATGATCTGTTTTTCCATTTCTCTTTTTGCACAACCAGAAATTCCTACGCTCGAAAAATATGCCAACGACTTTACTAATACACTTGCAAATTCGCAAATAGATGAACTAAATGAAGATTTACTTCAATTCTATAAAAACACATCTAACCAAATAGTTTTATTAATGATAAACACACTGGATGGTCACCCAATTGAAGAGTATTCAATTGAAGTTGCTGAGAAAAATAAAATTGGTACAAAAGATTATGATAATGGTGTTTTGTTTCTTGTTGTAAAGAACGATAGACTTATGCGAATCGAGGTTGGTTATGGTCTTGAACCTGTTATTACAGATGCAATGTCAAGTTCAATTTTAAATAATCAAGTTGCTCCACACTTTAAGGAAGGTAACTTCTATCAAGGCATTAAAGAAGGATTACAAGCATTAAAGGATGCGGCTATTGGTGAATATAATGAACAGGTTGAAACTGAAGATTATGATAATGATGCTGAATCGCTTGTAACATTAATCATTATTTTAATATTTGTTCTACCAGCAATAATTCGTTCAATAAAAAATGGTGGCGGTTCTTCCGGTGGTTTTTGGTTTGGTGGGTTTGGTGGTTCTTCAGGTAGATCTGGTGGTAGTTTCGGTGGATTTAGCGGTGGTGGCGGCTCCTTCGGTGGTGGTGGGGCGAGTGGAAGCTGGTGATAGTTATATTAAAAACCTAAATTCATAAATGGTAGAATCTTAAACGGTGCTGGATTATTCTTTGCTATATTCAATAATCCGAACATTATTCCATTCAATTCTTCTGCAATGTTCAAAACACCAATTGTAATTCCATTTTGAGTTCCAATCTGATTATATGGTGCAACTGATACACCCTTCAGGTTTTCAATATCAGACCAGACAATGTTACAGTTCACACCAAAAACTGATTTTGCTTTCGTATTATAACCAGCAAAGGATATTCCGTTGACGCTACCATATTGTGCCGCAATTTTTCCTGCTGTTAAATTTATCCCATTGATATTACCTTTTCCTGAAATTACTGCTAATCCGCCAAAATTCAGACCATAAATATTTCCATTAAGTATTGATGCTAAACCACCAATATTTATTCCATACATATTTCCATTTGCAATTAGTGCGATACCTGCTAAACTAACTCCACCAATAGTTCCATTTGAAATTGCTGCGATTGTTCCATAATTTATTCCATATAATCCAACATTGCCAATGGTTGCAATTCCACCGAAATTAATACCTGTCATTTTGCCATTAGAAATTGTTGCTAATCCACCCAAATTGATACCATACATACCGCCATTTGATATTATCGCAAGCCCACCAAAATTTATTCCTAGAATAGTGCTATTTGAAACCAAAGCAAGTCCGGCAAGATTTATCCCCGACATTGAACCATCTGAAATATTTGCAAAAACCCCAATGTTAATTCCTGTCATTGTTTCACCAGCTACATTTGCGCCGATTCCGATATTTATTCCATGTAATCGAGAGGCAAAAGGTGCTAAACCAAAAGATATACCATTTACTTCAGAATCAAGTGACTTTTTCGGATTCCAAAATGTAATATTAATACCATTGATTTGTTCAATACCACAATCGCTCCAGTTAAATCTAATACCCGTGTTTCTTTTAGAATTTCCAAAACTAATTCCATATTCGCTTACTGGTAAATCCAAACTACCGTGTGAACAATCACCACCATCATTTATAATACTGGAAAGAATAATAATTTTATCATCATCTTTAGTAGCAACAAGCGAGTCAATTTCTTGTGTAAAAATATTAGTAGTAAAA
>JAFGPR010000228.1 GCA_016936095.1 Ignavibacteriales bacterium
CCATCGCCAACAGTTCCTTTTCCGTAAATTTTCTTTCCTTGTGTTTCTTTATTTAATAGAAAATCGCTATAAATATCATAATCTCCTTCATGTTTCTTGTCAAATTCCAATTCAATATCAAAAGTCATCGATAAACCAGCTGGAACGATTAAAGTTACATCTCCACCCATCGTAGAAAGATCAACGTGTTTATCACCTTGATTAGGATCACCAACCATATTCACTTCAATCGGACCACCCATAGTTGAAGCCTCAATCCAACCATCTAATTCTTTTACTTCAATAGGTCCACCCATTGTAGAAGCAATTAAGAACTTGTAAACTTTATTAACAGTAATTGAGCCACCCATGGTTTCAACATTTGTACCATTCAAAGCTTCGTCGACATCAATACTACCACCCATCGTACTAATCGTAACTCCTTCAGATTCTTCTGAACTCTTAGATTTCACATTTTTTTGAGTGATACTTCCACCCATTGTTTTTACATCGACATTACCACTCAAATTTTCTAAAACAACGCTACCCCCCATTGTCTCAACACTTCCATCCACCTCAGAATTTTTTAAAGATATGCTTCCACCCATAGTTGATAAATCAACATTTCCTTTTAGTTTATAAAGATCAAGAGATCCTCCCATCGTAGTGCCTTCAAGGTTTCCATCGCAATTATCTAAAGAGACCGAACCGCCCATTGTTTCAAAATTAACATTGAATTTATTCGGTACCATAATTTCTGCATCAACAGCACAATCCTCGCAATCATCTTCCATATAATCAACCATAACGCTTACGCCATTTGAACCTTCTTGAAAATCAATATTATATTCATCTGCATTATTTTCGTCAAATTTTAGTGTTACCTTTACAATTTCCTTATCCCAGCCTGTAATTTTTATACTACCACCGGTTTCAAGTGTTACACTGAAATCCTGACCGAATTTTACATTAAATTCCTTTGTAATTTCTTCATCTGCTACATTCGATAAATTTAGCTTAGGTGTTTTTTTTACTTCCTTATCCTCATCTGAATTTAAGCATGAAGCCGATATGCTTATTATTACAAGTACAGAAAGCAAGAATGTTAAAAGATTTTTCATTTCAATCTCCTATTAGTTTAATTTTTTGATTTTTATAATGGAATTAGTTGTATTCAAGAAAATTTTCTTGCCACCGCCATTTAAATTATAAGTAGCTGTTATTTTTTTACCTGATTCATCTATATTATAATTACTTGTGCTAAATTCAGAGAAAATCTTTAATTCATCTTCTTTATCCCGTTTACCTTTAATTTTTATTTCTGCTTCAATAGTTGCTTTAATATTTGATGAAATGTATAATGTGATATCTCCGGCAGATGTCTTAATATTGCTTTTATCCTTTCCAAGAGAAATAATTTCAACATAAATATCACCTCCGGCAGTTTTAGCATCAACAACACCAGAAATATTTTTTAATGTGATATCTCCTCCTTTTGTGTCTGCAAATATTTTTCCGCTTGCACTTTTTAGTGAGATGTCGCCACCATAAGTGTCAACTTTTGCGTTGCCTGTAACAGTACCTAATTTTATATCACCTCCAAAAGTTGTAACGGTTGCGTCACCACCAATATTTCCAACTTCAATATCTCCACCATAAGTTTTTGCTGTGATGCTTGAACCAACTCCCTTGATATTAATATCACCACCCATAGTAGTAACATCAGCAAGTCCATTTTTCAATTGTCCCAATTTGATATCGCCGCCCATAGTTTTTAATTTACACTTTCCAGTAATATCGCCGGTTCTAATATCGCCCCCCATTGTATTTCCTGTAACATCTCCTTTAATATTAGATAATCGTATATCTCCTCCCATTGTAGATACATCCGTATTGCCTTCTATGTCACCTTTAATTTGTATATCTCCTCCTGAAGTTTCTATATTAACAGAAAATTTCCTTGGTATGCTAATCATAAATTTGGCATCATCGGACCAACCCCATTCAGAATCGAAATTTACATTAACATTGTTACCTGTCTGCTTCATATCAACATTTTGTAAGTCTTTATCTTCGAGTCCTGTTACTTTTACTAAGACTTCATTTTTATCCCAGGTAGAGATAATTATTTCACCCGGATCAACTTCGACTTTTAATGTACCGCCAGGATTTACTTTAAATGTTTTTGTAATCTCTCCATCTGTTGAATTCTGAGCATACGCAATTTGATTTAAACTTAAAATTGCTAAAATCAGTACGATTAATAAATTAATCTTTTTCATTTTAATTAACCTCCTTGAGCAGAGACTCGGCACGGTTGCGAATAAAAGTATTATCATCGGTCTCGACTCGTTTATTCAATTCAGTAATTATTTTTTCATCAACAGCAATACCTTCAACTTTTAAGTCAAATATTGCATTTATTGCTGCTATCCGTAAACCGGAATTATTATCATTTGAAAGAGCGAATAAGAAAGCATCTCTTATTTCCTCATCGTAAGGATATTTTGTAAGAGTAATAAGTGCCTGTTTGCGTACACCGGCATTTTCATCCGTCTTTAATGCAATTATCAAAGCTGATTTTATTTTTTTATCGAGAATAATTTCCTTATCTGTTTGAGTAGCTATTGTATTTATTGTCTTTAACTTAATACCTGGATTATTTGAATTTACTAACGCAGTTGCTATCAGTTGTTTTGTCTGTTCATCGTTTATATTACCCTTGTATTGAAATGGTTTTTCAGTTCGGAATGTAATTAAGATTTCATCATTGTTCTCACTGTTTTCCGTGAACGAAATATTGGAAACATTAATTTTATCTTGCGGAATATTGTCAAGATCAATTTCTTTATTGGGATTAAATAGTTCTGGACTTTTTGAAAAAATTAAAAAGCCAAGAAAAATTCCCAACCCAAGAGATAAAGCACCTTGCAAAACAAATTTTGGTTTGAATAAGTTTTTTATTTTATCAATAAATGAAATTGGTTGAATTACTCTTACAACTTTATGTTTTGTCCTTTCTGCTAATTCTTCTTTAATCGTCTCATTTAATACTTGTAAAATATTTTTTGGTTTATTTTCTTTAATAGAATTAACGAAAGTTTTCATCTCGTTCATTTCTTTTTGGCATTCAGTGCAATCAAGAATATGTTTTGCCAGATCATTTTTTTCTTTTTCG
>JAFGPR010000229.1 GCA_016936095.1 Ignavibacteriales bacterium
TACCATTTCAACGATACGATAAAAGCTGGACGTGGTTTATGTGATGCTATCGCTGTCGAAATCCTTGTACAGGAAGGAAGAAATGTAATTAATAACTTAATTGATATTGGAATGAAATTTGACCAGCAAAACGAATCTCTTGCATTAGGAATGGAGGGTGGACATAGCAAACGGAGAATTTTACATGCCGGTGGTAGCGCTACAGGAAAAATGGTTGTTGATTTTCTTATTTCAAAAATTAAAGAAGACAGAAACATTTCTATATTTGAAAATTTTTACACATATAAATTAATCTCAGATGGAACTACCTGTTTTGGTGCTTGTGCGATACATTTAAGCTCTAATGAATGCTACGCGTTTTCGTCTAAAGCAACCATTTTAGCAACTGGAGGTACGTCTGGAATTTACCTCCGAACAACCAATCCAAACGTGTCCACTGGTGATGGAATGGCTCTTGCTTACGATGCCGGAGCAGAAATTATTGACATGGAATTTATACAATTTCATCCTACTGCATTATATCTTGAGCATGGTGATGCTTTTTTAATTACAGAAGCAATCAGAGGCGAAGGTGCATATTTATTAAATCATAATAATGAACGGTTTATGCCAAAATATCACAAGCTCGCCGAGCTTGCACCACGAGATATTGTATCTAAATCTATTTTTAATGAAATGAAATTAGCAAACAAAGAGAATATCTTTTTAAGGCTCGATCATCTTGATGCAGATTATATTAAAAAACGATTTGTAAATATTTACGTCGAGTTACAAAAATACGGATTAGATTTAACAAAAGATGCCATACCTGTTGCTCCTGCTGCTCATTACACTGTTGGTGGCGTTAAGTCGGGTTATCATTCTGAAACTAATTTGTTTGGTTTGTTAACGGCGGGAGAGGTCTCATCAACTGGTATTCATGGTGCTAACCGTTTGGCAAGTAATTCATTGCCCGAATGTATGGTGTTCGGTAAGCGTGCAATTGATTATGCTAAGGATTATTATTATGTTAAATACAATGAAAATTTTGATGTAAAAAACCTTTCTGTTGACAAAACCAAAGAAGAAGAATATACAAAATACAAACACTTCTTGGCAAATTTGATGACTAAAAATGTTGGTATTGTCCGTTCAGAAAAATCCATTTCTTTCGCTATAAGCGAAATTGATAAAATAAAAAATTCCATTCAATCGAACGAAAACGAATATTACTCTAATATGCTCTTAAAACTTCTTGACGTATGCAAACTAATTTCCACTTCAGCCCTAGAACGACACGAGAGCAGAGGTGTTCATATTAGAGAAGATTATCCTGAAGAAAATCCGGAATATCTGTTTCATATTGTTCAGCAAAAAAATAAGCCTTTAAAATATATTCCAGTGGAGCCTAACAATGATTACGTCTGGTGATTTAATAAAATCAAAAATGGTTGACAAGATTATTAAACTCGCTTTACAAGAGGATCTCGGTAACGGGGATATAACAACAAACGCTCTTGTCCCGGAACACCAAAACGCTTTTGCTTATCTTCTTGTAAAAGAAAAAGGAATAATAGCGGGTTTAGATGTTTGTAAAAAAATATTTCAAATATTAGACAAAAACATTAAATGGGTTAATCTTGTTTTTGACGGTGGTTTTGTCAAACCTAAAACTAAATTAGCTCTACTCGAAGGTAATTACAGAGCAATTCTTACTGGTGAAAGAACAGCCTTAAATTTTTTACAAAGAATCTCTGGAGTTGCTACATTAACAAACCAGTTTGTAAAAAAATTAAATGGATTAAACACAAGAATTCTTGATACAAGAAAAACTCTTCCAGGATTCAGGTTGCTTGACAAATATGCTGTTGCTCTTGGTGGTGGATCAAATCACAGAATTGGATTATATGATATGGTTATGATAAAAGATAATCACATAAGAATTGCTGGTGGCATCACAAATGCAGTAAAACAAATTAGAAAATCAATAAATAAAAATATTAAAATTGAAGTTGAAACAACAAACCTTGACGAGGTTGCTGAGGCTTTATCTTTAAAAGTAAACGTAATTATGCTTGACAATATGTCTATTCCTATAATGAAGAAAGCCGTAAAACTTATAAATGGAAAAACAAAAACAGAAGCTTCGGGTGGAATAAATCTCGATAATGTCCGTAAAGTAGCTTTAACAGGAGTAGATTTTGTTTCTATTGGTGCAATAACACACTCGTCAAAAGGTCTTGATATTAGTTTAGAGATAGATAGTAATTATTAATCATCTTATCTATGAGCCTTTGTAGCAGAGTAGAAAGGAGTTATAAAAATGTTAGAAAAAGATTTTTATGTTGAACAAATCAAAAAATTAAAAAAAGAGAAGAACGCGGTAATACTTGCTCATAATTACGAAAGACCCGAAATCCAAGATGTTGCTGATTTGGTTGGTGATTCTCTTGGGCTTTCTCAAGAAGCAAGTAAAACAGATGCAAGTATTATAGTTTTTTGTGGTGTTCACTTTATGGCTGAAACAGCAAAAATAATTTCCCCTAATAAAAAAGTATTGCTTCCTGATGTCGATGCCGGCTGTTCTTTAGCAGACAGCATAACCATTGAACAATTAAGAATTTGGAAAAAGGAAAATCCAAATGCTGTAGTTGTCTCTTACGTAAATACTACTGCAGAAATTAAATCCGAAAGTGATTATTGTTGTACATCATCAAACGCTGTTGAAGTTGTAAGAGCAATTCCTACAAACAAAGATATTCTTTTTTTACCCGATCGGTACTTAGGTAATTATGCTGCTGCAGTGACCCGTCGAGAAATCAATGTTTGGAACGGCAGTTGCCACGTGCACGAAAAGATTGGTGATATTAATCTGAATTATGCAAAGAGAAAATATCCGAACGCAGAAATTCTTGTACATCCGGAATGTAGTTGTTCTTCTTCTTGCATACATAAATCCGCTTTGTTTAAAGATTGTAAAAACACTAAAATCTTTTCTACTAGCGGTATGGTTAATTATGTAAAGAAATCAGATGCTTCAGAATTTATAATTGCAACAGAAACAGGCATTATTCACCAGCTAAAAAAAGTCGCTCCCGAAAAGAAATATCGTCCGGTTAGCAAGGATTCCATTTGTGAATATATGAAATTAACAACATTAGAAAAGTTATATAACTCATTACAAAAAGAAGTGTTTGAAGTTGTTGTTCCTGAAACTATTGCTAAAAAAGCAATAATTCCTATAAAAAGAATGTTAGAAATTTGTTAAAAAACAAATTGTTTTCTAAAAATATTTTTATGAAGTTTTTAATTATATATATTATTGTTATTGTGGTTCTATTGGTGAGTTGTTATACAAAACTTCCAAAGATTCCTACATATAACCCTAATGCAGAATATATAATAGAAAATAATAGAATAAAGAATTTCCGTAGTAGCAATAAATTATTTAATGAAAAGATTTTAGGCAATTGGGTTGCTAAAGAAATGTGGCCCGATAATGGAGTTCATGAAAAACTATTAAATTTTGATAGCAACAATAATATTCATTATTTCCCAACATATAATATTGTTGGCAGCAAACTAAAAGTATTTGAAGGCATATACTCAGCTTACTCTGATACACTTATTATATATTTCGATAATCGACCAAATATTGAGATGTATTATTTTGAAGTAAAAGAAAATGTTCTATTATTAAAAGTATTTGATGAATACAAAAACAAGCCTA
>JAFGPR010000025.1 GCA_016936095.1 Ignavibacteriales bacterium
CAAGAATTTAGTTTTAGATTTTTATATTAAAAATGTTTCACCCAATTTGAAATGTGATTTATACAAAGAAGTATATGTAAACGAAGACGAAACAATTGAATATTGCACGAAATGTCTACCAGATTCAGGATTTAAGAAGAAATTTTATCCGTTTTATGATCCAGAATTAATTTTATGGTATAAAAACAACAAAATTAAATTCGACGAACCACCACTTCATAATGCAGAATGTGATGCTGTTTTTAGTGGAGATGGACCAATGATAGTTTCTCCTTCAAAAAATTTCGAATATCTGATTGAAGAAGGTACAGATCAGGAAATACTTTTAGAAGCTGCATCAAGCAATGAAATTAAGACGCATTACTGGTATATAAATCAACAATATTTTGGAAAATCAAAAACAGGTGAAAAATTGTTTTTCAAACCTGATAAAGGAGAAACAAAAATCACCTGTATGGATGATAAGGGAAGGAGTAGCGAAGTGACAATTATTGTGAAATTTTATTGAAAATTTATTACTAGAACAAGAATGTAGGTACAAATTATTGATATTGCTATTATAAAGATATCTATTATATTTGTACTTGAAATTTATTAACAAATGTAAGGTGTTTTAATGAAAAAGTATTTAATATTTCCTTTGGTTGCAGTGCTATTTATTTCTTGTGGTGGTAAGTCAGAAGAAGAATATTTTGAGTCTGCGAATAAATTAATATTAGAGGGTTCAATTAGTGAAGCCATAACCGAATATGAGAATATGATAAATGAATTTCCTGAAGGTCAATTTGTTACACAAGCTTTATTTCAAATAGGAACATTATATCAGAATAAACAAATCAAAAATTTAGAGGCGACAGAATCTCTTCAAAAAGCCATTGAATATTACGAAAAAATTTACAACGAATATAGCGAATCAGTTGAAGCCCCAAAAGGATTGTTTATGATTGGATTTATTCAGGCTAATGAATTGTTTAATTTAGATGCAGCTAAGGAATCCTACAGTTTATTTTTACAAAAATATCCAGATCATGAACTTGCTGTTAGTGCACAAGGTGAATTAGAAATGCTTGGTAAGACTCCAGAAGAAATTTTATTAGAGAATAAGAAAAACCAATAGTGAAATCAAATCAAAGCGATTATAGAAAATATCTAGACCCAAAGATAGTCTCTAAATTAAAATCTCTCGAATTAAAAGCAAGATTAGTTGTCGAAGGATTTATGATCGGTCTGCATAAGAGTCCATATCACGGATTCAGTGCAGAGTTTAGTGAACATCGTCCATATAATCAAGGTGACTCTCTGAAGGATATTGATTGGAAAGTCTATGGCAAACAGGAAAGATATTTTATTAAAAGATACGAAGAAGAAACCAATCTCGTTAGTCATGTAATTCTTGATATAAGCAAATCAATGGATTACAAGCATTCTAATGAAATTACAAAATTAGAGTACGCAAAAATTCTTGCATCAAGTTTGCTTTATATTATGCTTCAGCAACAAGACTCCTGCGGTTTAGTCTTTTATTCAGATGAAATAAATCAATATTATATCCCGAAATCAAATCGTATCTATTTGAAAACTTTATTGAGAGCAATAGATACGATTGAGCCTGTTGGAAAGACTGAAACCGCATCAGCATTGAATAAAATTGCTGATAAAATTAAAAAGAGGGGATTAGTAATAATCATATCAGATTTTTTCGATAGTCTTGAATCAATACTTTCAGCATTAAAACACTTCAAATTTAAAAAAAATGAAGTAATTGTTTTTCAAATTCTTGATCCAATCGAAAAAAGTTTTGCTTTCGGGAAAGATGCGATTTTTGTCGACAAGGAAACATCTGAAGAAATCACGACTCAACCATATCAACTACAGAAATCATATCAATTAGCTATGCAGGATTTTCTTTCATCTTTAAAGAAAGAATGTTTATCATTTGGAATGGAATACAATTTAATTGATACAACACAGCCATTTGATAAAGCATTATTTGGATATTTCAAAAAGAGGCATAAATTACATTAGATAATATAGATAATTTATTGAAAAATATACAAATAAACCAATTCAATTAAATCTTAGTCTAACATAAAGAAATGATCTCACTATGATATTTTTCAGCGTATTTATCTAATTTATATTTGTCATTAACTTCAACAACACAACGAATAATTGGTTCTGTATTCGACTTTCGCATATGAACCCAATGATCTTCAAAATCAATTCTTAATCCATCATCAATATTAATATTCTGATTTTTATAATTTTCAATTAACTTGTTTATAATTTCATTAGGATTTTTCTTCAAAATATTCACTTTTATTTTTTTGTTGAAATATTGTGGAAGACTACTTCTGAATTCAGAAGTTTTACCTCCAAATTCGAGTAAATGTTGCAAAGTTAAAACAGCTCCAACAAGTGCATCTCTTGCATATTGAAGTTCAGGAACTATAACACCACCACTACCTTCGCCACCAACTATTGCGTTTACTTCTTTCATTTTTTTTACTACATAAGCTTCACCAACCGGAGTACGAAAAACTTGACAACCAAATTTCCCTGCAACATCATCAATACCCCTTGTTGTTGACAGATTAACAACTACATTCCCTCTATTTTTTGATAAAATAAATTTGACAACATTAGTAACAGAATTTTCTTCACCAAGCGGTTCACCTTCTTCAGTAATAAAAACTAATCTATCAGCATCAGGATCAAGAACAATTCCTATATCAGCTTTTAGTTCTTTTACAGATTTCATTACGTCTTTAAGATTTTCAGGAAAAGGTTCAGGTAATCTTGGAAATATACCGCTTTCATCACAATTTAATGCGATTACCTCACAACCCAATTCAGTGAGTAATTTAGGCATTACAATATTACCTGCTCCATTAACACAATCTAACAAGACTTTGAATTTTCGTTTTCTTAATACAGGGAGGTCTATATATTTTAATTTTAATACCTCATCAAAATGATTTTGTAATCCTTCACTGTATAGTTTTAATTTCCCGATATGCTCCCAATTTTTATAATTTTGAGTTGAAGTATCCAATAATTTTAACATCCTAACATTTTCTTCCGGAGTCATAAATTCACCATCGGAATTAAGGAGTTTCAAGGCATTCCATTCATTAGGATTATGGCTTGCTGTAATTGCTATAGCTCCAACAGCATTTAATTTTTTTATATTAAATAGAACGGTTGGTGTTGGGCAAATACCGATGTCAATCACGTCGTTTCCTTTTGCTAATAATGTACCGATAACAATATCTTTGACCATCTCGCCAGTAATTCTTGTGTCGCGTCCTACAACAATTTTTCCTTCACCGCAAAAATCGGCATAAGCAGAAGTATATTTTACTATAGTATTTGGATCCAACCCATCACCTACAATACCTCTAATACCAGAAACACTAACCATTAAAGTTGGCATATAACCTCCAATTAAATCAATTTTATATCCTTCAAGAAAGGTAACTTTTCTCTGATACTTTTAACTAATTTTAGATCTAAATCAATCGTTGAGAAATTTTCCTTTTCGGCAGCAAGAAATAAAAAATTTCCCATCGGATCAACGACTGCACTGCAACCTGGATAATAATAAAGTTGATCCCTACCATTTCTATTTACGCCTACCACAAAGCATTGATTTTCAATTGCTCTTGCTTGCAATAAAATTTTCCATTGTTCAATACGCCTCTCAGGCCAGTTAGCTATACAAAATATTACATCACATCTTTTTTTTCCATAAAATCGAAATAGTTCGGGAAAACGTAAATCATAGCAGATACTTAAACCAAATGTAAAATTCCTATATTTTGAAATAACAGGTTTGTTACCTGCTGTGTAGTACAAATTTTCTCCAGAAGGAGAGAATGGATGAATCTTTTTATATCCTGAAATAATTTTACCGTCTTTACCAAAATGAAACAAAGAATTGAAATATTTTTTTCTTTCTTCAAAAATTATCCCTGAAAGCACATTTATCCTTTCTCTTTTAGCCAATTGACTAAAAAATGCAAAACTCAAACCATCCAACTTTTCTGAATGCTTTGATGAATCCATAGTAAACCCGGTCAAAGTCATTTCAGGAAAAACTAAAATATCTGTTTTAAGATTAATTGAATCTAAAATATTCACAATCTTTTCTATATTTAGAATCTTATCGCACCATAAAGGTGAATATTGAAATATAGTAATTTTCATAATTTTTTGAATTTTACTTATTAAAATAAATCACATTTAAATTAAATAAAAATATTTTATAATTTAAAATAAATTTGAATTTAATTAGATTATTAAATAACTTGTCAAAGTAAATAATTTTTTTTGATTTATTTAAGGAATTACATAGGAGAAGAATATGTTAAATTATTTATGGATGGCTCTTCTATTATTAGGTATTGGAGTTGCTGTTACAACTGATATAATAGATACCTCAAATAACAAATATAGAAATGGGCGGGAACTCCCAGTTGAGATTATTTTTAATGAAGAATTTAATAAAGATATAAATAAAACCTATGATGCCGTAATTAAAGTTAATGCAGCTAAATTCAGCAAATTTTATGGTGTGGAAGTTAATAATGATTTTGAACAAAATGTAAAAATCACTGTCAACAAAGAAAAGAATAAATATATTTTGTTTTTTAATGTAAACGACAATACACCTGCTATTTGGATTGAGATGGCAGGTATTTCAGGTAATGATAACGATTTAATGGGTGAGATAAAAATTAAAAGTCTTGATGTCCCGACACAAATTTACGCTACAATTATTTTGGAAAAAGTTTCCTTCACCAAACTTAAAGCAGTTACAAATTCAGCAATAAAAACCGCTGGTGTTGCTGTGGAAATTGCAATAGGATTAATTGGTATTATGGCACTTTGGTTAGGGGTAATGAAAATTGCTGAAGAAGCAGGACTAATGAAAATTATAGCTCGTTCAGTTCGTCCTATTACAAAATTTTTATTTCCGGATATTCCACATGACCACCCAGCAATGGGTTCCATGATTATGAACATATCAGCTAATATGCTCGGACTTGGGAATGCTGCTACTCCATTTGGATTAAAAGCAATGCAAGAGCTTCAAGAGTTGAATCCTAAGAAAGATACAGCAACAACTTCCATGTGTATGTTCTTAGCAATTAATACTGCAGGATTAACCTTAATTCCTGCAACTGCTATTGCAATCCGTGCAGCAATGGGAAGTAGTGAGCCAACAATAATAATTGGAACTTCAATCTTTGGAGCTGCTTGTGCAACTACGATGGGAATTTTATCAGCAAAACTTTTTGAAAAGTTTCCTATACCCAAAGGATATTTTACAAATTTTATAAAAAAGAATTTACTTAAACTTATAATATTTTTGTTTAGTATAGCATTAATTGTTACTTTAATTATTGCTGGTGTTTTTTCTGGATTAACTGCAATTTTAGGTCCTGATATTTTCAAAGATGTAATCAATACAATTTCTATAATCGCAATTCCAACTATAATATTTTTGTTCATTACTTATGGTTTATTTAAAAAAGTCAGAGTCTATGAAACCTTTGTCGAGGGTGCCAAGGAGGGATTTAATGTCGCAATAAAAATTATCCCTTATTTGGTTGGTATGTTGGTAGCAATTGCTATTTTCCGTGCAGGCGGTGTGATGGATATTTTAGTAAATTATGTGTTAAAATATCCTGCTGAACTAATAGGTATGCCTCCTGAAGCACTACCGATGGCTTTGATAAGACCTTTATCTGGAAGTGGTTCAACAGGAGTAATGACTGAAATAATGGCTGTTCATGGAACAGATTCATTTCTAGGAATTTTATCATCAACATTTTTCGGAAGTACAGAAACCACATTTTATGTTTTAGCTGTGTATTTTGGTTCTGTTCAAATCAAGAAAACTAGATATGCATTACCAGTTGGTTTATTAGCCGATGTAGCCGGTATTTTAGGAGCATTATTTATTGTTAAATTATTATTCGGATAAATAAATATTTTTTAGATAATAAAAAGTAAAAATTAAAATGAGAATAGGAATTCCAAAAGAGGTATTATTAGAAGAAAAACGGGTAGCATTAGCACCTGCTGGAGTTGACGCTTTAATCAATTCTGGACATAGTGTTTATATCGAGAGCGAAGCTGGAATTGAAAGTCACTTTTCTGATGAAGATTATAGAAAAGTTGGTGGAACCATAGTCTATAGTAGTGAAGAAGTATTCCACAGAGCGGAACTGATAGCGAAAATCGCTCCGCTAACTAATGAGGAAGCAAAATTATTAAATGAATCTCAAATTGTGTTTTCATTTCTTAATCTTGCTATCAGTAACCGTGAGATGGTTAGTACTATAATAAAAAACAAAGTAACAACTATTGCATACGAATTAATTGAAAAGGATGGCTACAAACCAATTGTTCACGTAGTTGGTGAAATTTCAGGTCAAGTGGCAATAAGAGTTGGTGGAAGGTTTTTAGGTGCAGATTATCCAAATAGTCGAGGCATTCTATTAGGGGGAGTAACCGGAGTTGCGCCTGCAGCTGTTGTAATTATTGGAGCTGGGGTTGTTGGGTTTAATGCAGCAAGAACTGCACTTGGTGTTGGTGCACAAGTAATATTACTCGATAAAGATATTAACAAATTACGAATGGTTGAAAACTCACTTGGTAAAATCATTACTACGGTAGCTGCTAATCCTTATACGATCGCACGTGGAGTTAAATTTGCTGATTTGTTAATTTGTGCTGCTCGTTTTGATAAAGATAAGACTAAATTTATTGTCACCGAGGAAATGGTAAAGACTATGAAAAAAGGTTCATTGATAATTGATGTCTCAATTGACCAAGGTGGAAGTGTTGAAACAAGCAGACCAACTTCAATTTCGCATCCTGTGTTTGAAAAACACAATGTAATTCATTATTGTGTACCCAATATGCCAGCACTTGTACCCAGGACAGGTACTTATGCATTAACAAATGCGGTTATTGAATTCATATTAAAAATTGCAAATAATGGTTTTTCAAATAGTGTTATCGGAGATCACGGATTAGCAAATGCAGTATGTACTTACAATGGTTATTGTACAAATGAACTGATTGCTGAAACTTTTAATCAAGAATTTAAAAGATTACATTTATTCTCTAAAAATTAAATAGAGTAAAGTATGATTACTGAAAAAATAAAAACACAAAATCCAATTACTTCTGCTTGGATTAAGAGGTATAATGCAAAAGTAACAAGTGCTGAAGAAGCAGTTAAAGCAATTAAATCCGGTGATAACATTATTGTTCAACCTGGTTGTGCGGCTCCTTTTCATATTATAAATGCTATGGTAGATAGAAAAGATGAATTGTATGATGTAAAATTATATCACATTTTAATTGTTGGAAAGTTGCGATATCTCGAACCTGGAATGGAAAAACATTTCAGACATATTGCATTATTTATTGGTGCTAATGCTCGAACTGCTGTAAATGAAGGAAGAGCTGATTTTATCCCAATTTTTCTTTCTGAGAGTACTTTATTGTTTGTGAATGGTAATATAAAAGTTGATGTTGCATTAATAAATGTCTCTCCTCCTGACGAGCATGGGTTCTGTAGTTATGGTATAGATGTTGGAAATATTAAAACTCCAGCTGAAAAAGCAAAAATCGTAATTGCACAAATTAATAGTAAAATGCCACGTGGATTAGGAAATAGCTTTATTCATGTAAATAAAATTAATTACATTGTTGAACACGACCAAGATTTACTTGAGTTACCTCAAATAAAAGAAGGAATATCTAAGGAACAACTTTTAGCTTTTGATAAAATCGGACAATATTGTGCTGAATTAATCGAAGATGGTTCTACGCTTCAGATGGGAATAGGAGCAATACCTGATTGTGTCTTGAAGAATTTAAAAAATAAAAAAGATCTTGGTGTTCATACAGAGATGTTCTCTGATGGATTATTGCCTTTAGTTGAAGAAGGAGTTATTACTGGCGAAAAGAAGACATTACATCCAGGTAAAATTATAGCGGGCTTTACACTCGGCACTAAAAAGGCATTTGATTTTATTGACAATAATCCTTTATTAGAATTCCATCCACAAGAGTATGTTAATGACCCATTTATAATTGCACAAAATAAAAAAATGGTTGCGATTAATTCTGCGATTGAGGTTGATTTAACCGGACAAGTATGTTCTGATTCGATCGGCACTGACTTCTTCAGTGGAATTGGTGGTCAAGTCGATTTTATTCGTGGTGCAGCACGTTCAGAAGGTGGTAAACCAATCATCACACTTCCGTCCACAACGAAAAATAATACAATTTCAAAAATTGTCCCGTCATTAAAACCAGGTGCAGGAGTTGTTACTTCCCGAGGCGATGTCCATTTCGTGGTAACTGAATTTGGAGTGGCTCAACTTTATGGAAAGACTATACATGAACGAGCACGTGCTCTTATTAATATTTCACATCCAAATTTTAGAGATGAATTAACTGAATATGCAAAGAAGAACTTAGGATTATGATTGCTATAATAGGTGACATTCATGGTTGTTATAATACTCTTATTTCTTTATATGAAAAATTAATTTCAAAGTATAAAAATATTGATTTATATTCTGTCGGTGATTTAATAGATAGAGGAAATTTTAGTAGGGAAGTTTTTGATTTTATTATTAAATATAAAATTAAATTCATTCTTGGTAATCACGAGCAAATGTTTTATGACTCATTAATGAAGATTAAGTCTGTTTTTTCTGAATCGTGGAAATATAATGGATATGAGGATACATTAAATTCATATGAAGGATTTGAAAAGGAAAAAAGAAAACATTTGACAATGGTTGGAACAATACCACTATTTTATAATTCAAAAGATTGTTATATATCACACGCGGGCATTTCAAATAGATACAAAGATGAATTTATTAATGAATACAGTTCAAATTTGAAGAAATTTGAAAAAGTACTTAAAAGAGATTACGATCAGCCATATGGTGTTCTGTGGAATCGTGAACCATTAGCTAATATAGGAAAATTACAAGTTGTAGGACATACTATAATGTCGGAGATTACCATCAACACAATCTCTAATTCAATCTATATTGATACAGGTGCTTATGCTGGGAACAAATTAAGTGCAGTTATAGTTGAAAACAACAATATTCTTGATAAGATTTTTGTTTACACTCGAAAGGAAGATATAACATAGTGCAAAAATAAAGACATGCCTAAAAATATTATTGAATTTCCAATATAAAAAATTTAGTTTTGCATTCATTAAATAATAAAATGGAGTAGAATGATATAAAATTACAATATTACTTGTTTTTATAGGAAAAAATATTTACAAAAATTCTACATATTATTTAAAGCTCGGGGGAAATCTTTTTTTTACCCTATTTATTATTATTTCGAGTTTTAATTTTTTAGGTTTTTCTTTTTATAATAAAACCAAGGATTTGGACTATTTTACTTTTCAAAAATTGTTAAACAATTATTCGTTTGAAAAGGAGAATATTAAAAAGAAAGAAACACCTAAGGAAAAAAATATTATCCCCGAACAACCTGAAAATAATTTAAATGAAAAACTTTCTTTCAATTTAAATTTATTTTCTGCTATTGTTGATTCAACTGACAGTACAAAAATTCAAGATTCTCTTTCTTTTTTTGATTCTACTAGTATTATTGATACAACAATGCTTGTTGATACAACTGACCCTCAAATGAAAGATAGCACTGCAAGATTAAAATATTTTAAACACCAAAGAACCGATAGCTATGCACCAGAAATAACTTCCAAAAAGCAATCAAAATTCTTTACTTATCCTTCATCAAGTTACATTCAGAAAACAGTTCAATTAGATTCTTCAGGACAATATGTTTTGTTACAAGAAAAAATTGCAGGTCAAGATGTAAAAACAAAGTTAAAAATACCAATCGATGAATATATTGATCTTCGAATTAAATCGCTTAATAGGAAACTACTTGAAGATGATGCATACAAGTATGAACTTAAATCAGATGAAACAAGTTTAGAAGACCTTATTGAAAATTTTACCAATTTCGAAATCCCACTTCCTGATAATTCAATTTTCAGCATATTCGGTCCTCCATCAATTAATTTAAGTATAAGAGGGTCTGTCACAATTCATGGTGCTTGGCGAACAGAAACTACAGAAGGTGTAACTGCATCTAGATTGGGCAACACAAAAAACGAACCCGATTTTAAACAAACCGTTCAGATAAGTGTAAACGGTATGATCGGTGACAAACTCTCCATTAAAGCTGATTGGAATACCGAAAGGACTTTTGAATATGAAAATCAATTGAAAATAAAATACACAGGTTATGAGGATGAAATAATTCAAAGTGTTGAGGCAGGTAATGTATCTATGAATACTTCAAATCTTGTCGGAGGAAGTGAAGCACTATTCGGGATTAAAGCACAATTCAAAATGGGACCATTTTCTTTGACAGCATTACTTTCTCAGAAGAAAAGTGAAGTGGAAGAAGTGTCAATTACCGGTGGTGCTCAATCGCAGACTTTTGAATTGCACGCTTATGATTATTCTACCAATCATTATTTTATTGATAGCAATTACGCTAGTTCAAAATTTAATCTATATAATGATTATTTCCAAAATTCACCGGCAAAAATCAATCCTAGATTAAGAGTTAAGGAATTGGAAGTATGGAAATCTGTTACAGGTAAAGTTAATAAAGGAAAGGAAGTCGAAGGTGTTGCTTTTATCACTCTTAATCCTAAAGTTAATCCTACTGACTATGACGCTTTAAGAGAAGAGCAACCAAAATCGGGTGAAATTGAAGTTGGAAGATTTGAATTACTTACTGAAGATGTACATTATGATTATAACGAATATATTGGTTTAATCAGCTTTAAAATTGGTATTCAGGATCAGGATGTAATTGCAGTATCATATAGAGTTGAAAATGATCCAAATAGTAATGATGATGACTTGTATTATGGTGAATTTGTTGCTGACACAACAATTGCTGAAAATGTTAAAAGAGTATTTAAATTAGTTAAACCTGAAAATTTGTCAAACAATCCTGGTTATAAAGACGCTTGGAAATTAATGGTTAAAAGTATATACCCTATTGGTGGTAAAGATATTAAAAAAGAAAGTTTTGTTTTTGATATAAAATACTTAACAGAAGGAAGTGAGCCACAAGATAATATCGAAGGGAAAAAATTATTAGAACTATTCGGTTTCGACAAATATAATAGTACGGGTGCCCCAGCACCAGATGGTACTTTTGATTTTGATCCAGGAAGAACTATCTTTACAAATACAGGTGAAATTATTTTCCCTGTCCTGCAACCTTTTGGTAAAGATTTACCTCAACAACTTGATGAAAAATTCAGTTATCAATCAGTTTATGATACAACCAAAAATTCTGCCCGAAAAGTTAATTCAAGAGATAAATATTTACTAACAGGTCAATATTCTGCAGCTATTTCACAAACCTATAATATTGGATTTAATGCTGTGGAAAATTCAGTTAAAGTTATGTTAAATGGTGCGGAATTAACCCCAGGTGTTGATTATCAGGTTGACTATGCAATGGGAGTTGTGAAGATATTAAATGACCAGGCACTATTACCGAATGCTGACCTAAAAATTACTTATGAAAAAAATGATTTATTCCAACTGGCTTCAAAGACATTAGTTGGATTAAGAGGTATATATGATTTTAGCAAACGAACACAACTTGGATTTTCATTCCTTAATTTGAATCAAAAAACTTTAAGCGACAAAGTCCGTATTGGTGAAGAACCAATGAATAATTCCATCTGGGGTGTCGATTTTAAGACCGGTATTGATCTACCTTTTTTAACAAATTTATTGGATAATGTTATATCAACGAAAACATTATCTAAAATTGACTTGGTTGGAGAATTTGCTTATAGTGATCCTGATCCAAATACAAAGAAAAGTACTATCCAGGGTGATAATGATCAAAGTGTCGCTTACATTGATGATTTTGAAGGTGCAAAAAGAATAATTCCTGTTGGAATATCATATACTAGCTGGAGAGATTGTAGTGTACCAAATAACCTTATTATACCAAATGCTATTCAAGATGAAAAATTTTTAATTAGATACAAAGCACGTTCATTCTGGTTTAACATTTTACCTTCAGATGTTAATGTTGTTGATATATGGCCGGAAAAAAAGGCAGCAAGAGAAGACCAACAAATTACAGTACTTGATTATGTCTATAAACCCGGAATTAAGGGTATGTATAATTGGTATCCAAAAATAAATTCAGATTCTCTTACAAATAATTGGAGCGGTATGATGAAACCTTTATCATCTACTGCAAATAACTTACTTGAGGAAAATATTGAATATATAGAATTTTGGGCGAAAGTAATTGAAGCACCTCAAAATGCAAAATTATTTATTGACCTTGGACAAATTAGTGAGGATGCTATTCCCAATGATACACTCGATTCGGAAGATAAAAATTTAAATGATGCTATTGATGAAGGAGAAGACCTAGGTATTGACGGGTACACCGATGATCAAGAAAGAGGAAGGTTTAAATATACTGACTCTTCTAGTCCGTATTATAATGATCCAAGTGGAGACAATTTTATTTTTAAAGGCAGTAGTATAAATCGTGATGACTATATGTATATAAATGGAACGCAAGGTAATGCGATATCATCTGATGTTGGTCTCCTTCCCAATACCGAAGATTTAAATAGGAACTTCAATCTTGATAAAATGAATAATTATTTCAGGTATGAAGTAACATTTGATACGACGACAAATATTGATGGCGAATTCAATAATATGTTTATTTCCGGTGGTGGAAAAAATGCTGGATGGTATCAATTTAGAATCCCTCTTGATAAATATGTCGAAACAGTTGGAGAAGCCTCACTAACACAGGTTGAAACAATTCGTTTATGGGTTACTGGTGTTGATACAATTATTCATTTACGGTTAGCTGAAATGAATTTAGTGGGCAGTCAATGGGAAATAGTTGATAAGACAAATAATGATTCTGTACTTACAGTTTCCACAATAAGTATAGAAGAGAATCCCGGTTATACTATGCCACCAGGTTTGGAAAGAGAGACAGACAGAACAAAAGCAGATCAAGATGTAAAAAAGAATGAGCAATCTCTTGTAATGCATGTTACTGAATTAAAAGATGGGGCTAAAAGAGAAATTGAGAAAAAATTACCACGTGCAGTGGATATTTTTAATTATGCTGAAATGAAATTTTTTATTCATGGTGATCCATACGATTACGATCCTACCTCTGTATCTTTTTATGAGAATGACAATAATTATGGAGCAGAAGTTTACTTCCAATTTGGAGCTGACTCAAACAATTTTTATGAATATAGACAACCAGTTCATAAAGATTGGAATGAGGTAAAAATTGTTTTCAGTGAACTTACTTCCATTAAGGAACAGAGGGGAGATTCATTAGACAATATTTTATATATGATGCCCGTACCCGATAAAGAAGGACATACCTACGGAGTGAAAGGGAAACCAACTTTGACTAGAATATCTTTTTTTAAAATAGGTATTCACAACCCAATTCAAATTAAATCAGGAACAAGTAAATTACCTCCTTTAGCTATTCCTGTTTCAGGTGATATATGGATTAACGAATTGCGAGTTCTCGGTGCAAATGAAACCGATGGTTGGGCATATAGAGTATCAACTAGTTTCAATCTCGCTGATTTATTGAAATTATCTTTTAATTTAAGCAGCACCGATCCATATTTTCATAAATTAAATGAACGATTTGGTTCAAGAAACGATTCACGTAATTGGGGTTTTTCTGCTGAACTCGATCTACTAAAACTCATCCCACTTGAATTGACTGGAAGCAGTTTAACTCTTAAATACAGCAGAAATGAATCAGTATCACGTCCATTATTTTTACCAGGAACTGATATCGAGGTAAATAAAACAGCTGAACAGGAAATGAAAAGACTTATGGAACAAGATTCCTTATCAGAAGAAGAAGCACAAGAATATGCAGATAAGATGAAAACAGAAGTTCAGACTGTTAATGTTAAAGAATCGTGGTCATTATCAAGTATCAAAATTGTTATTCCAAGTGAAGAATGGTATATCAAGCATACCATAAATAGTTTGTCATTTGGATTTAATTACAGCAAATCTTTTGGCAGAAATCCGACCACTTTATACTCAACAGCATGGGACTGGGGAGCAAGTATGAATTATTCACTAAATTTAGGTAATGATTTATTCTTCTACCCGGCTAATATACCATTGTTAGGTTATTTAATCGAAATTTTTACTGATTATCGAAACGCAAAAATTTATTATGTTCCACAAACATTCTCAAGTTCAGTATCAGTTGATAGAGATAGATCAGAATCACAAAATAGAAATTTAACCACCACACCAAATATACAAAGAGATTTTAAGGCGACGCGTGGTGCAGGTTTTAATTGGAAGATAACTGAAGGTGGAATTTTTAATTGGAATTTATCATATACAGCAGGGGCTACTTCTACATTGGCATATTTATTAACTGAAAATGTATATGATAATAACGGAGTTCTTATCCTTGATATTGAAGGAAAACCTTTACTCCAAGAAAGAAACAACAGTTCAATTTTTAATGACATATTTACACACGATGGATTTGGTAAAGATATTAGTTATAGTCATGCCATTAATTTAAAAACGAGTCCAAAATTACCTTCCATTTGGGATATAGATAAATTCTTTAATATTAATGCTGGTTATAGTGTCTCCTACAATTGGTCAAGAAATATTCAACAAGGCGCACTTGGTATGGGGGCTAGTTATAGTAACAGTTATACATTTGGTCTTTCTGTTAAGTGGAAATCACTTTGGGAACCACTATTCAAGGTGGAAGAGGAAAAGGAAGAACAAAAAACTACAACAAAAACTACTGACAGAAGAAAGACGGATGTAAATGTCGAAGAAGAAGATGAAGAAATAAACGAAGAAGATGTAAAGAATATTATAACACTAACAGACACAACAATTACTGACTCAACATTTGCAGATTCAACTTTTATTGATGATGGGAAGCCATCGATGTTCAGTAATGTTTTATTTTATTTAACAACAGGAATTAAATGGTTGTTGATTGATTATGATAACATATCAATTAACTTTTCACAAAAAAATTCTATGCAGGGAGGTGGTCTCCTGAGTCATAAAACAGGTTTTTCTAATTTCTGGGGAATCAGCCACCAAGACGAAGCCGGACCTTCAAGATGGTTCCAACTCGGCTTTTCTTCTGATTTAGGTCCCCGTGCACCAAAGGGTAATCTCTCAGATAAATATTCACAAACTAATACTGTTGATTTCAAAACATCACGTCCATTATGGACTGGTGCAAAACTTGATTTGAGATGGAGAATCAGTTGGGGAATGTCAAAAACAACTGTTTTTACAACAGATGAAGAGGGCAATGTAATGATGAGTAACCAATCCATCACATCTACAGGTACTCTGGATAAATCTTTTTTATCAATTTCATTTCCTTTATTACCTGAAATAGGTATTAAAAAAGTATACGAAATTTATAACCCGCAAAACCCTAATTCAAAAGTAAAAATAACAGATGCATTTGTGGAAGGATTTGAGACATTACCGATAATTGGCAAATTGCCTTTCTTACGCGATCTTGCCCGATATATACCAAGACCAAACTGGTCAGTTTCTTGGGATGGTTTTGAAACTTTACCAATAATCAATATGGTTGCTCAGAAAGTAACATTAAATCATGGATACGATTGCGATTATGCAGAAGGTTGGAAAATAAATACCGATGGTAACACTCTTATACAATCTCAGAAAATAAGTTATGGATTCTCTCCATTACTTGGTTTCGATATTACTTTTTTTCCGCTTTGGGAAGGAAATCTGAGAGGTAAAGTTGAATTTAGAAATAAAACAGATTTTAACGTCGGAGTAACAACTAATAATATAACCGAAACATTATCAGATGATATTACAATATCTGCCAGTTACTCAAAGTCTGGTTTCGAATTACCATTATTTGGTATTACACTTAAGAATGATATCGAAATATCAATTTCTTTTACAAGTAAGACAAGTACAACTGTACTTTATGATATGGGGTTAGATAACAATGAAAATCCAAAATTCAAGGAAGATGGCGAGCCACAAGATGGAAGTATTAGAACAACAATTGAACCAAGAATAAAATATGTAATGAGTTCAAAAGTAACTCTATCAGCATTCTGGAAAAATATTGCAGTTAAACCTCAAGGTGCTTCGCGCATACCTGAAACAACTACTAATGAATTTGGTCTAGACGTTAACATAACTATATAATTGTTTATTTTTATTATTATAAAATGAGGAAATTATGTCAAAGAAGAAAATTCTTTGGGTCGATGATGAAATTGAATTACTCCGTTCACATATAATATTTTTATCAGAAAAGGGATATGATGTTACAACAGTTACTAATGGCGAGGATGCTATTGAAGCTGTTAAGCAAGAAAATTTTGATTTAATATTTCTTGATGAAATGATGCCCGGACTTGGTGGATTAGAAACATTAAATTACATAAAAGAAATTGATGACAAACTACCAATAGTAATGGTTACAAAAAATGAAGAAGAATCTCTAATGCATGATGCTATTGGAAGCAAAATATCTGATTACTTAATTAAACCAGTTGTCCCTTCACAAATACTGATGGTTTGTAAAAAATTTATTGAAAAATCTAAAATCTCCAATGAGTATGCTACAAAAGATTATCTGCAAGATTTTAATAGTATCAACAGACAATTATTTGAAGCACCTGATTATGAAGAATGGGTGAATATTTATTTAAAACTTGTTAAATGGGACATTGAATTAGGTAATGATACGCATAGCGAACTTTACAAAACATTAGTCGAACTGAAAAGAGAATGCAATTCTGAATTTTGTAAATATATAGAAGCAAATTATAAGAAATGGGTGAATAACTTAGAAGATAAAAATAGACCTTTATTAACGGTAGAAGTACTTGAAAATTATGTTGTTGAACATTTGAAAGCAAATAAAGGACCGGTTTTCTTTCTCGTTATAGATTGCTTACGATTAGATCAATGGCTCGTGATGGAAAAATATTTGTATGATACATTCACATTCACTAAAAATTATTATTATGCAATTCTTCCAACGGCAACCCCTTATGCAAGAAACGCTTTATTCAGCGGTTTATTTCCATCTGAGATTGAAAATTATTATCCTGACCTATGGAAGAATGATACCGATGATGAAAACAGTATGAATAAACATGAAAAGGAATTATTAAGAATATTTTGTGAAAGAAAAAGAATCAAATTACGCAACGATGTTAAATATATAAAAATAATTGATCCCGACCTTGGTAAGAATCTTGAGCAAAATTTGCATACTCATATTAATACGCACCTTATGGCGATAGTAATTAACTTTTTGGATATGATTGTTCATCATCGTTCTGATTCTGCTGTCCTTAAGGAAATTGCTCCTGATGAATCTGCTTTCCGCTCACTCACTGAAAGTTGGTTCAAACATTCTAATCTAATGAATATTTTTAAGATTATTAGTAGAATGAAAAATGCAACTATTATTGTAACGACCGACCATGGAAGTATCAGAACTCTTCGTGCTTCAAAAATAATCGGTAACAGGGATACATCAACTAATCTTAGATTTAAGTTTGGAAAAAACTTCACTGCCGAAGAAAAGGACACAGTATATATCAGGAATCCCGAAGAATTCAGACTGCCAAAAAGGGGGATGACAACAAGTTATATTTTTGCAAAAGAAGATAACTTTTTTATTTATCCAACTGATTATAATTTGTATCTGAATAAATATAAAGACACTTTCCAACATGGTGGAATTTCGATGGAAGAAATGATTTTGCCTATTATTACAATGAAAACAAAAGTATAATATAGTTTTCAATTTTTGTATATGAAAATATTTGATAAAACTTTTAATTGCATTGGTAAAAGTGAACTCAAAAAAATTGCAAAAGAATTATCTGTAAAAATAAAAGAAGGGGATATCATTGAACTGATCGGCGAACTTGGAACAGGTAAGACTTATTTTGTCAAGTGTATTTGTGAATATTATAAAATTAAAAATGTAAGCAGTCCTTCTTTTAATATTTTCAACCAGTATAATGGAAAGCTAAATGTTTTCCATTTTGATTTTTATAGAATCAAAAGTAAAAATGAATTGTTCAATATTGGTTTTTATGAAAATCTTTCAGATAACGATGCTGTAAAATTTATTGAATGGCCAAACTTGATACCTGATGCCATTCCTATTGTTAATTACAGAATTTATTTTGATTATTGTAAAGAACATAAACTGAAAAGAAATATTATTATAGTGTGTTTTAAATAATTGCTATCAAATATTGAATAATAAATATTGAAATAACTCAAAGTTCTTAATGCGGTATTTATAGTTCAATTGTTTTTTAATATAGAATATCGATTAACGAATGAAGAATTATAAAGAAATATTATGA
>JAFGPR010000230.1 GCA_016936095.1 Ignavibacteriales bacterium
CCTCTTGCATATGAAGCTGCTTTATTGCGATTAGGATAATCACCAAGGTTTTTATCGTTTATAAAAACTCTAATTCTTTCATCTTTATTCTCATAACATTTAGCAATCTCAAATGAATTATCTTTGCTTTGGTCATCAACAATAATTAATTCCCAATTTTTAAAGGTGGATTTAATTACACTTTCAATTGCTTCAGAAATATATTTTTCGCGGTTATAAACCGTCATTAAAACACTAACTAAGGGAGTATCCATTAATAATATCTTATAGTTAAGTTTTTTAATGCTATGCTTTTAATATATATAAACTTCTTCTTATACCAGCTTTAATTAAATCTTTCAAAGTGTATTCATTTCTTTTAAATATGGGAAATAAGATTATAAAAAGAAGATATGTAAGAATATAACGCGAAGCTTTTTTCACATTGTGTATCGTTAAATTATAAATGAACCAACTGATTTTACTTATTCCAGAGGACTTACAATAGTCATAAGCTAGCTGAAGTGTTATGTTTTTATCGATAGTTTCGGCATTGGTTTTGTTTTGTCCAGTCCTAACAAATGTACCAAATGTTTTTTCCGATTTAAATACTTTAAACTTACTAAAAGCTCTTATTATAAACCAGTAATCCATTGCATAGTCCTCTTCAATAGGAAATGGTCCAATATGCTCCTGAACGGTTCTTTTGTAAAAATAACTAACAGGATTATAGGGAAATGGATACTTGAAGGGCAATAATACTTTACTGGCCTTTACCTCCGGAATAGTAATAAACTCTTTTGTTGATTCAAGTATAAGATTATTTAGATTACCAACAATAATTTGAGAATCTGTATGCCTGTTGAAAACTTTAATAACATGCTCAAAGATACCTGGTTCAAAATAATCATCACCATTACAATATACTATGATGTCACCGCTGGACATATCGAAAGCTTTATTCATAGCATCTGATTGCCCATTATCTTTCTCTGAAATCCATTTGAGATGATCATATCTAGTCAATATTTGGACGGTGTTATCCGTGGAACCTCCATCAACTATAATATGTTCAAAATCAAGATAATTTTGATCTAATACACTATGTATACACTTTTCAATGTACGATGCGCAATTAAATGTTGGTGTTAGAACACTAATTTTCATTAATTTTTAGATTTGGTTTTCCTAATTTCAATTGGAAAGCATCTAGATAATGACTTAAACTCAACTGGTAAGTTTGGTGTTTCTAAGTCTGATTTTAGTAAATCAAAAAGAGAAGATATTGTGCTATAAGTAGTAATGCCAGATAAATTGAAATAATTCCTTGAGGAGTTTTCATCAGCAAGTATTGGTATTCCAGCGATAAGAAACTCTATTATTTTCGTTAAAGCACCAGAACTAGGTATTTGGAGTGTAATAAGGGCTTTAATAGAGGTCATTAATAGTAATAGGTCTTTTTTATCAATTTCACCTAATATAAACAATTTCTTGTGTTTTGGTAATTGGTCTTTTAATTCGTTCAATCCGTAACCTGCAATATAAATTGACGTTCCCCGGTTGTTTTTTATATACTCATTAATGAAATAGACAAGTCCTTCTTTTGATGGTGGGTTAGTAAACGAAGCTAAAAAAAGAGCTCCTTCTTTATTGGAAGCTTCCCGTTCTCTTCGTATTTTTAACAATTCGCTTTCGATTTCTTGCGTTGGGTAATACGGATAATAATAAGCATCAATTCCAAAATTTCTGAGAAGCCATTGTTCCTCTCTGGAAATGGTCAATACTGCACTAGCTTTACTTAAATAAGCGATCTCTGTTAATAACCAATTAGGAGCTTTCTTATTTGAAAATAAATCTTTTTGTTTATATACGAGAGATTCAAGATTATGAGGTATTGCAAAGATTTTAAAATTCATTTTAGAAGCAACATCAAAAAGTAGTAAATCCCAACCGTAACTTGATTCATTAATAATAATTGTTTTTTCTGGATCTAAATTTCTTAGTATTGTTTTAAAATAAATTAAGTGTTTGCCACAATTTCCGATAAATTTCCGGTTGAAAAGTCTTATATATTTTTTATTCTTTAAAAGATATTTAGCTCCTTCAATATAATGACTATAAAAATCATTCATTGTATCTTTGGGTTCGTCAATACGCTTTACATTATATCCTTCAGAAGCAAGGGTGCTCATTATTTGGCAGCTTCTGCGATTACCACCATCTTTGTTTGGATTTGCTTGAAATCTGGAATATACAAGTACTTGATAGTTCATTGTTAAAAACAAAAAAGTTTATTGTATAGATATGAAATCTTAGGGTGAAAAAGTTCCAAATTTAATTTTAGGTAAAGCCAAGACTTTTTTAAACTGTTGTAAGATCTAAAAGAATTAGATAAATAAAGTAAATCGATCGGTTTTAATTCATTCTTAAATGGAAATAATTGATTTTTTAACCATTTTTCTTCGAGTTTATAAAATTCTTTTTGCAATTTTATGTTTATTACATTATTATTAAACCATTCGATATAATCCTTGATAGCTATAATAATTTCTCTTTTATGTTTTACTGGCTGAGAAGATATGTTTATTTCTGAAAGTCTCCATTTAACAATTGCTTCTGGAATTGTTTTTATTCCATTTTTCATTGAAAGTTTTATCCATGTTGCATCGTCAGAGCACCATGCTAAGGGAAATTTTTCGAATCGTCCATGATTAATAAAACTTTCTTTATTAAAAATATACTCGTTTACGGAACTAATAATTTTATTGCCGAATCTTTTTCTAGCAAATTCAATATGAGATTCTTGTGGAGGGTAAGGTGCCTGAATAATAATAATATCACCAAAATCATTAATTACTTTTAAATTAAACCTGTATAAATCAACTTTGCTTCTTTTCTGTATCTCGTAGAATTTACTAACACAAATTTCGTCACAAACATCATCATCTCCAAATAACCAAATATACTGTTCGTTTTGGCATAAATCAACACATCTATTCCATTGGTCTGTTAGACTATACTTACCAATATTTGATTGGAATTTGTGATAATGGAAGTTTGAAAGATGAGAAAATTCAGAAAAAATGGCTTCTATATTATCAGGACTGCAATCATCTCCAACATATAAATTGAACCTTTGATCGGTTTGTTTTTGAAATGATTGCAATGTTTCTTTTAGATATTTACCTTTATAGGCAGGTATAATTATTGCTAATTTGTAATCGTTCATTCCTTTGTGATTGGTTTTTTTAAAAAGAAAAGAAGCTTTGCTATATGGGTTCCAATTTTGTATGAGTTGCTATTTTTAAGAAGATTATAGTGTTTTTTAAAATGTTCCATCTGTCCAATTAACGACAAAGGATCGCCATATTTTTCATAATATAGTTCATAATGATTAAGATAAATTTGTTTCTTCAAATCTGCCTCTGTTTGAAGATCAATATTTGTTGTTCTTGAACTATTTTTTATTCTGTAATAAAAATGTGTTTCTCTTAGTTTAATTACTTTCCCTCCTGTTTTTAATAATTCGATCCAGAATTCCCAATCTTCAAGCCCTTTTGCCATTTTCGGATCATATCCTTTTGTTACCAGAAAGTCTGTTTTTCTATACATAGCAGAACAAAAGATCATATTATAAAGTAATAATTTACTAAAAGTAAATTCAGGTAGTATCCACTTTCCTTTTTTCTGATCGAAGAATTCAGCTTCACTGTAAACAAGTTTTACTTTTGGATTCTTGTCAAGAACTTCAACACAAAGTTGTACGTAATCTTTTGATATAAGGTCATCAGCATCCAAAGGTAAAATATACTTTCCTTTACTTATTGAAATTGCATAATTCCTTGCTAAAGAAGGACCTTCATTTATTTTTTTAAAATACTTAATCCTTCTATCATCTTTACTGTATTTTTTACATATTAATCCTGATGTATCTGTTGAGCCATCATCAATTACAATACATTCCCAGTCTTGAAATTCTTGAACTATTATACAATTAAGCGTTTCAGCTATATAGTTTTCTTGGTTATAGCAAGGGATGATTATTGATACTATCGGATCCATTTGGTATTTTATTTTGATCTTTTTTTAAAAGGCGCAGATTCTATTAGTCTATTTTGTAATAGAGCAAGATCAATTTTAATAGTGCTGTATTCTTTATATTTTTCAAAGGTTCCCAATATAGCAGTTAAGTCAATGTTATTGATATCTAGCTTTAGAGGATCATATTCTTTTATTGAAACAGAACTGAAATAATCTAGAAATTTAATGTCATCTCCTGAAATATTTTGTGAGAATTTAAACCATAAGGCTGGTATATTATATGCATGGGAAACAATTAGTCCATGTAACGAACTTGAGATTATATATTCACAAGAAATAATTTTATCTATAACTTCTTCAATGTTTGAACTTCGCAGATCTATAATCAAAATATCAGCTTCTGAGGTTTTACTAAACATATCTATATCCACGTAATGCGGAATAATACCTAAAATTTTAGTTTTTATAACTCTAGGATGATAGATTAATGGCATTAACAATGCAGGATCACCCATCACGTCTGGTGGATTTAATCCTAATTCTTCAAGTCTTTTTTTTGTTTTATAACCTCTCACAGCAAGAAATTTTCCACCTAATATTTTGTCGTTTTTGTCAATAATACCACTTCCCCAAACCAAAGTGTTTTTTTTTGAAAATCGAATAACACTTCCAACAGCAAAGATTTCTTTCGGAACAATTTTGTAATGTAGTTCTAGTTTACTTAAAGGTTTTAGTAACTTATTAAATAATCGTTCTCTAATATTATAATAAGGGCCATATGATTTGGAATTGTGTATTCTTACGTTAAAAATTCTTTCAATAATATAAGGTGAAAGTTCATCTCCAAAATTCCGTAAATCTTTTTCTGACCACCACCATAAATTTATTGTATTGTCTTTTTTTAATAATAGTGGAAACTGCTTTAAGATAGTATAATATTTAGAATGCGTGATAGCATATTTTATCTCCTTGATATATCTTATTCTTTTATAGGTATGTGATCTTTTTACTAATTGCTTTAATAATGTTCTATTTATAAGATTTTTGGTTTTTGCGTTTTTTATATCAGTGATGTACTGTTCAAATATTTTCTTAGTTTTTAGTTTGTATATGTTATTATATGTAGACATATTGTTTTGATGCCATCTATATTTAACTAGTTTGTCATGAATAAAACCAACTTTGCCTAAAATGAAACATCTTAACAAAATTGTGGAATCTTCAGTAGGACAGTCTGGATTAAGAGGACCAAAAGTATCAAATACCACTTTCCTTATTACTCTGCTTGCACCGTTAATGTGGAATTCTTTGTTTGAAAGGTAATCACCAATTGAAAAGATCTTGTCATTATTATATTCATCATTTACATTAGGAATTTTTTTACTATTATGATTAATATAAGTTAATCCGCAACTAACAGCTTTTAGTTCTGAATTATTAGATAAAAACTCTACAGACCTTTCTATTCTTTGTGGTAAAGAAATGTCATCACCAGCTGCCATCGCTATTATATCACCTTTGGAAATATCAAAGATTACTTTGTTGACATTTTCTACCAAGCCAAGATTGGTTTCGTTTCTGTTTACAATAATTTTATGAGGACCAGTATAAGTTGAGATTATTTTACTAATTCGCTGAAATGTTAAGTCAATTGAAGAATCATCCGATATAATTATTTCAAGAGGAGAATATGTTTGATTCAAGGCACTGGATAGAGCCTCTTCTATAAAATCTTCCTGATTATAAGTAAAAAGACAAAAAGATACTAAAGGTTTATAGTTCATAAATTATAAAGAGGTTTACTTAATTTTAATATGTTCATTGAGTTCATTTGGTTTAATACTATAAATAATTTCCATAATTGAATCACCAACACAAGGTCTGTAATGTGCTGTTTCATAATAGTTTTCTTTTTTCTCCGTAAAAAAGTTTTTGCCCGAAAAGTCATATACATTTTCTTCACCGAAAATGTTAATTAATATTGTTTTATCCTTAATATTCATATATTTCTGGTCATACAAGGGACTTATTACTATTTTGAATTTTGTGTTGTTTTTACTAAGAATATACTTTATCTCCTCTAGCATTGAAGTTTGTTTTTGTGTAATTTGTTGATTAGTATATTTAACGCAGGAGTCTCTATAATAAAACAAATGTTCTCGCGTTGAATAATAGTTTTCCTTGTCTTTTATTATTTCTTGTTCTTGATCAATTATTAGTAGATCATTTGAAGTAGGCGAATACTTTATATTTCTAAACTCAATATATCCTTTCATTGTTGGTGAATATCGGTTAGTTATTTTGTATTTGAAATAATGTTTAAGGAAGTTATAATCTAGGTATGCATTAATAAATGTTTTGAAAAAATTGAACCAGGATGTTTTTGCAATTTTAGGATGTTTTATTCCTAAATGTCCAGTATGATCAACTTCTAAAGCAAAGGTTACATCAGGACAAATAATAATTAAACAATTATCAATTTTAGTTTTAGTTTCGGCTATATACTTAATTTTTGTATATATACCAAAAATGGATTCTCCAGATGCATCGAATACAAAAGGAATAGCTTTTTTATCAATGTGTTTGGTCCATGAGTATGTGTGAAAAGCAAGAGTTCTGGAGCTTCCAAAAATAAATGAGTTGTATTTATATTTTGAATTGTTTTTCAAAAATACTGTTGATGATACAAAGTCTCTGTTTGGGATAACGTGTAGATTTTCTGAATAATCGTTATAGTTAAATATTATCCTGAAGGGATCAAAGATGAAAAAAGTGGTTAATAATGCAATAAATGGTAATAGAAAAAGCAAAAGGAGTTTTACAAACTTTTTCATAACTAGAATTGAAAATAGATAAATGTTTGTTGTTCTCCACCCCATAAAAGGATCGCTGTAACAAGGAAATAATACAATCCCCACCTAAAAGGACGGGAGAGATGATTGTTTTCAAAGTCTAAAGCATGTTTTCTGTTCCTGTTTGTCCATTCAATAATAATGAATAACATAAAAATAAGCAGAAACGACCATTTAATATATACCAAAAACTGTCCCGGATGCAAAGTGCTATTAATAAAAATATTTTTAATATAGCTTAAAGCATGTGTAATATTTTCTGCCCGGAAAAAAATCCAGGCTAAACACGAAAGTATGAATGTTAATGTAATTTGAATAAGGTCTTTAATAGAAGGGAATAATTTATCAGGAGCAATATCTCCCAAATGATTTCTATTTCGTTTACTCATAAGTAAAGGGAAAAAGTAAATGGCATTCAATAGTCCCCATATAATAAAAGTCCAGTTTGCGCCATGCCAAAAACCACTCACAATAAAAATA
>JAFGPR010000231.1 GCA_016936095.1 Ignavibacteriales bacterium
AAAATAATTGTTATCGGAATGTTGAATACTACAACAGGTGGGTCATTAATTTTGTTCGAAAGTTCAGAAAACGAAGGTTGGGAAGTGCAAGAGAAAAATACAAGATATAAGGGCTTGACTGAACCCGAAATGATTAAAGAGTTTTGGGATTATGCAGCAAAAGCCGAAAGAATAATCACATTCAATGGCCGCACATTTGATATACCATTTATCATGATTAGGTCTGCTCTGAATAAAGTTAAACCATCAAGAAATTTTATGGGAAATCGTTTTGATACAATGTTCCATATTGACTTGTTGGAGCAGTTTTCTTTTTATGGAATTACAAAAAGATTTAATCTTGATTTTTATTGTAAGTCATTTGGAGTCGAATCACCAAAATCAAAAGGAGTAAGTGGGATGGAAGTTGCTGAATTATATAAAGCCGGAAGGATAAAAGACATAGCAATCTATTGTGGTGATGACATAAAAGCCACTTATGAATTATATAAAATTTGGAATGAGTATTTGAATATATAAGGGGCTTCAGAAAATATTTTTCCGAAACCCTTAAAAATTAGTTGCCCAAAATTAAAGGCAGACCATCTTTGCCTGAACCAATAACAACTACTTTTGAATTATTGGAATTTGCTAATTTTTCTGTTGCTTCAATTCCTTTCCACCTTAATAAGTTTTCACTTATTCCTTTTGCCACAATATTTTGAAAATCAGCAATCCCTTGTGCCTCAATCCTTTTTCTATCTGCTTCTAATCTTTCTTTATCTAAAACAAACGACATTCTTTGAGCCTCTTGTTCCGCTTGTAATTTCAATTCAATTGCATCTTTTAACTTCGGTGGTAACGAAATAGATCTTAAAGCTGCACGTTCAATTGTTATACCACGAGGTCCAACCTGATTTTGTAATGCCTGAACAATTTCTGCCTCTAAAGTTTCTCGAGATGCAGTATAAAGTGCCTTAGCTTCATATTTAGCCGTTACTCCTCTTACTACCGAACGAAATTGAGGCATAAGAACTATTTCTGTGTAATTTGCCCCAACAGTTCGATAAATTAAATTTGCTTTGTCTTCATTAAGTTTAAATAATAAGCTTATGTCTAATTCAACTGTTAAACCTTCTTTTGATGGGACATTCATTATTTCCATTAATTCTTGTGTCTTAATACTAAATTTAACAACACCCGCTAATGGATTAACGACATTCAATCCTGCTTTTTTTGTCGTACTTTCAACCTTACCCATAAAATCAACCACACCAACATGTCCTGCTGGAATAATAGTAAAACATTGAACAATACTCAATAAAATACCAGCTAAAATTACAAGCACTCCGATAAGCTTTTGATTTTTGTCACCGGTTTTCTTAATACTTTGATAAAAGATGAAACCACCAATCGTAATTGCAACAGTTACGAGGAAAATTACATTAAAATTCATTTGTTCTCCTAATTTGTTTTTAGAAAATTATTTTTTATGTATTAATTAAAACTTACATCGATAAGTTATTCAATATAATTTTAGTAATTTGATTTGAAATAATACAAAAAAAATTTTTAAATAAAACGATTTTTCTTTATTTTACATCACGTTTTTACAATAAAATATTTATATATTTTGATAAATTGAAAATATGAGAATTCCTGAAGCAAAAATTGAAGAAATTAGAAGAGCAGCAAATATAACTGATATTATTTCTTTCTACGTTCAGCTAAGAAAACGAGGTAGAAATTTTGTAGGTTTATGTCCTTTTCATCAGGAGAAAACACCGTCATTCACGGTAAGCGAAGAAAAACAAATCTATCATTGTTTTGGATGTCATGCGGGTGGTAACGTATTTAATTTCTTAATGAACTATAAAAACATTTCTTATATAGAAGCTGTTTTAGAGGTTGCTGAATATGCAGGTATTTCTATTCAGTTTGACAAATCAGAAAATAAATCCTTACAATCAGATATAGAAATTTTATATGATATTACTCTTACAGCAGCAAAGTATTATTCTGATAACTTATTGAATAATCCGAAGGGTGAAATTGCTAAAGGATATTTGAGACAAAGAAATATGAAACCACAGACAAAAAGACTTTTTGGTCTTGGTTATGCTTTACCTATATGGGATGATTTTTATAATTTTGTTATAAAAAATAAAGTAAATAAAGATAAAGCAAACGAATTGGGTTTAATTGAAAAACGAGAAGATGGCTCTTACTATGATAAATTTGCAGGAAGATTAATCTTTCCAATTTTCAGTACTAATGGAAGAGTAATTGCTTTCGGGGGTCGATTACTCGACAACGATGAAAAATATGCTAAATACTTAAATTCACCTGAATCAAAAATTTATCAAAAAAGAAAATCGCTTTATGGTTTATATCATTCTAAAGATGAAATTCGTCGACTGAATAAAGCAATACTTGTCGAAGGATATATGGATTTAATTTCGTTGTATCAGAATGGGATTAAAAATGTGGTTGCTTCTTCCGGTACTTCGCTAACAGAAGAACAAGTTCAGTTGCTATCTCGTTTTACTCGTAACATTGCAGTAATTTTCGATGCTGACATCGCAGGTCAGAAGGCAACTGCACGTAGCATAGAATTATTATTAAAGAATGATTTTGATATACAAATTGTTGAATTACCCGACACCGAAGATCCAGATTCGTTTATAAATAATTATGGTCCGGAAGAGTTTGAAGAAATGGTAAGACATTCAAGTAATTTTCTTGAATTTTATGTTAATCAGATGAATAGACAGGGAGTACTTTCTGATCCATCTAAACAAACCGATGGAATAAGAGAAATAATTCGATTATTATCTCTCATCTCGGATGATTTGAAAAGAAATCTATTTATTAAAGCAATTTCAAAGAAATTTAATCTAAGAGAAAAATTATTGGAATCTGAATTAGACAAAGTTTTAAGCAGAGCAAGACGTCCTTATTCGGAAAATCGAGATGTAAAAACATTTTCTAAAGATAAAATGCATGAAGTAGAAGGATTGGATGAAAATCAAAAAGAAAATAAAATTGAACTTGAAATAATCAAATTGCTTTTTATCGATGATAAGGAAATTATGGATTTTATTATTGGTTCAGTTGATACAGAAGATATACAAAACAAAAATTATAATAAAATATTCAGAATTGTTTGGGAAAATTATCAGTTAGGAAATTTTAATGTTGCTCACATCATTGAAACAATAACCGAGACAGATATAAAAAATTTTGTGCTATCTCTTAGTCTGAGTGATTTTTCAATTAGTAAAAACTGGGATGATAATTTTAATAAAGATAAAATAAAACAGGATATTTACAGATTTACATATGAAACCGTTCAAAAATTTAAGTTGGAAAAAATTAAAAAACAAATTAAGATAAATAATGCAAAAATAGATGGAGACGAATCGGAGTATGAGCTTCGTGAATTACTCTTGGAAAATCAAAAATTAGAAAATCAAAGGTCAGAAATAAACAAAAAAAAATATACTTCGGATAAACTTTCGGACATGCATTTTAATGAATAATCCATATATTTATGAAATTAATACACGTGTTTGGCTTAACAATTTTACGAAAACGCAGACCAAAGCTAAAATTACTGATGTACCTATTTCTTATTGGAAATCATTAAAAAATTTAGGCATCGACTACATCTGGTTAATGGGTGTTTGGAAAACGTGTAAAACTACAATCAAAAAATATTGTCTCACGGATGAGCTGATTTCTGAATATAAAAAAGCACTACCCGATTATACCGCTGATGATGTGATTGGCTCGCCTTATTCTGTTGATAAATATATATTTGATCCTCAAATTGGAACGAAAGAGGATTTTATAAAATTTAAGAGTATGATAAACAAATTGGGGATCAAATTAATTTTAGATTTTATTCCTAATCATTTTAGTGCAGAAACCGTATTATTAAAAAGCAAACCAAGTATTTTTCTTAAAGGAAACAATTACCTTATTAATAAAGATAGAAATACTTATTTTGAGGCATTTTCAAAGGGAGATTTAATCTTTGCACACGGAAGAGACCCTTATTTTCCAGCTTGGAGTGATACTGTTCAAATAAATTATTTTGACAACCAATCCCGTGAATTTATGTGTAATGAATTATTTAAAATTTCTGAATTTTGTGATGGTGTCCGTTGTGATATGGCAATGCTTGTTTTGAATGATGTTTTTGAAAAAACTTGGTATGAGGTTTTATTACAGCAAAATTATTTTAAGCCGGAAAATGAATTTTGGGAATTGGCAATAACAAAGGTAAAGAAGAGAAATCCTAATTTTGTTTTTATCGGAGAAGTTTACTGGGATTTAGAATGGAAATTACAGGAGCTTGGTTTTGATTTTACTTACGACAAAAAATTGTATGATAGATTAATTAAATCAAATCCAACAAAAATAAAAGAACATCTTTTCGCTAAGGAAGGGTATCAAAAAAGATCTCTTCGTTTTATAGAAAACCACGATGAGAAAAGAGCAATCAAATCTCTTGGAGTTGAAAAATCAAAAGCAGCAGCTGTTATTATCTCAACAATAAAAGGTGCAAAACTTTTTCTTGATGGACAATTTGAAGGAAAAACTGCGAAATTACCTTTACAATTAAAAAGAGAACCAGTTGAAAGAACCGATAATGAGATTAAAGAATTTTACAATAGATTATTGAATATAACTAGAAATCATATATTCAAGGAAGGGAAATGGAAACTTCTAAAAGCATATTCAATTAATGAGGAAGATGAAACATCTAAAAATATACTTGCTTGGTTATGGGAATATGGAAATAAAGAAATTTTAGTAGCAGTGAATTATTCCGAAGTGAAATCTAAATGTATTATTAGAAATGAATTTAATTATGATGCTGAGAAAATTGAGTTTAATGATTTGTTAAATTTAAATATTTATGTACGGGAAAAATTTGATTTAAACAATTATGGATTGTATATTGAGTTAGATAATTATCAAAGTCATATATTTTTTATTAAAAAGCGGGTTTGAAAATGAAACGAAATTTAATTCTTTTGTCATTCTTATTCTTAGGCTTACTTATCCTATGTTCTTGTGGTGGTGGTTCATTAAGTCAATTAGATGACGTGAAGGAATTATTGCAATTAAAAGAATTTCCAACACAAGAAGAATATCCCGATGATGAAGCTTTAGTTTTAAAAGAATCTCACAAAATGCAAATGAATATTAATAGCAATTGGGAGTTAGAGACTTATGAAACAATTTATATCGCAAAGAAATTATTTAGAAATATTGAGAATCATACAGAAGTCGAAATAGAATTATTGGAGGGTGAACATATTGAAGAGCTTTCAGCCAGAACCATTAGGGTAGATGGTTCGATTATTGATATAGATAGTAAAGATTTCTATTATGCGAAAGGACAAACTGAAGGTTCAACATTTTATACTGATAGAGAATCTGTAAAGTTTACTTTCCCAGGAGCTGAAAAGAATTGTATAATTGAATACACTTACAGGATTAGAAAGGAATTTCCATTTGTAATGGACAGTTGGTATATACAGGGGTATGATCCCATCTTGTACAATGAATACAAGTTAATTTTACCAGTAATTGTGCTTGATCCAATTAATGGTGCAGGTTGGCAATGGCGTTATAAAGTATATAATTATAAGCTTAATCAACCTGAACAATTGGAGAATATAAATCCTGGTGATATGCGTTCGACTCAATCAGTTACCTTTAAATGGGCTGTTAAGAATATCAAACCATTTAGGCCAGAAAAATTAATGCCGCATTTTAGTGAGTATATCAGTTATGTAAAATTTGCACCTTCTGAATGGGAATCGTGGAATAATATTTCAGAATGGTATTATAAATATTATTTTAAACCACAATTGAAAATAACACCTAAAATTAAACAAAAAGCTGAAGATTTAACAATAGGCTGTCCAGATGAAAAATCGAAAATCGAAAAATTGTTTTCATTTGTACAAAATTTAAGATATATATCAATAGCTTTAGGTGATGGAAATATAAGACCTAATGAACCCGAACAAGTATTATTTAATGAATATGGTGATTGCAAGGATAAATCAACTTTATTAATTTCATTATTACAAAGTCTGAATATTAAAGCAAAACCTGTATTGGTCAGAACCGCTAACTATGGTGACATTGATAAAGATTTTCCCAATTGGAATTTTAATCATATGATAGTAAATGTAGAAGCATCAGATGGGAAAAAATTATGGTTGGATCCTACGGTCCAGTATTGTCCAATTAACGAAATACCATGGTTATGTGAAGATATTCAGGTACTTGTTTTAAATGATGACGGAACCTCAAGTGTAGCTAAATTACCTATGAGCATAGCCTCAGACAATCAAAATAAAATGAATGTCTTAGTTGAAATTAAATCTGAGGATGAAGTAATTTTCAATGTCTCAATGATTTTATCTGGCGAACAAAATTTATATTTTAAAAACCAATTAGTTGATGTTACAAATGAGGAATTTAAAAAATTTGTGAAATCTTTGGTAGTAGATGATTTTCTTAATGCAGAAATTTTGGATTATTCATTTTCTTCCCTTGATTCTATCAATTCCAATTTAAAGATAAATTATAAATTCAAAGTATCAAATGCTTTCCAAAAGCAAGCTGATCTATATTTCTTGAATATTAATCCTTATAAAATTTTTACGATTGATATGAGTTTTCTAATTGAGCAAAAGCGTAACTATGATATTCAATTTCCATATTTGTTTAGATTAGAAAGGAATATTGATGTAATTTATCCAACAGATATATTTTCTGTGAGAAATTTGCCCGAAGATGTTACAATTAGCGAAAAACCATTTACTTATTTTAAAACCTTAATTGGTAAAGAAGGAAGCATTAAATTAAACGAGAACTTTACATTAAAATCAAGAAAAGTTACACCTAAAGAATATAAAGATTTCTTAAATTCGTTTGAAAAGATTAATTCTAAGCAACAAGAAAAGATAATTTTTACAAAAATATAAGAAAATAAAAACCTCAAGTAACACAAGACATTATAGCTATATATTGAGTGAAAAAAAATTACTTCATTATTTTCTAAAATGCGGAAAAACGATTACTACTTTAGAAGTTGAAGTGTAAGAATTGAATTTGATCAAATTGTGTTATTTTAAAGTTTCGCTAATATTTAAAAATTTCCTATAAAAACTCTTCTTTTGTATCAAATTTATGCATTTTGATATTTATAATGATATATCCAATATAATTTAAATTAGATAAAAAAAATGAATATTTTTCACTTTTTTTTTGGATTTTAAAGAAAACTTATTTATTTTTATTGCTCTGTTTAATAAGTTTTTTAAAATTATCGGGCGGACGCCGGAGTTGGAGAGCCGGGGCGGACTGTAAATCCGTTGGCGAATGCCTTTGGGGGTTCGAATCCCTCGCCGCCCACAA
>JAFGPR010000232.1 GCA_016936095.1 Ignavibacteriales bacterium
TAGATCTTTGAATCTGCGAACCAAATTCCGTCCCAACTGTAATCTCTGTTTCGTGCATCGTCAAGTAGGCGACAATCACTCCTAACACCGCTAGCACTAACAGCAAATTTATATCCTGTAATTTTATCGTCAAATGTATCAATCATAATAGATACAATGTCACCATCGAAATTATCAAGTGTTCCCGTATTACTTATAATATTTGTTCTATCATCGTAACAAATAATTAAGCAGTAAAGAGAATTTTCATTTGCTAAGATTTTAGCGACGGTTTTATTCGAAGGTTCTTTAGCAAAGTACGGGGTTAATTGAAAAAAATTACCTGTTGAATCAGCAGTGTTCCAAACTGGATCGACATTCCCATCAATTGAAATATCGGAATCAATAAATTTTAGGATCAATTTTTTTTCGTCATTCTGAGCTAAAATTGGTGATGATATGAATAAAAACAAGAGGAATAGATTTTTCATAATTTTCAAATCCTTTAATTTGTTTGAATATTTAGACTTTTTAATTCTATAAAGGTTGCTTTATTATTTACTTTTTTCAAACAATTTTTATATAATTATGTACTCGAATATAAAATTTTAGTAATTTTAATTAATAGGTTCAATATGAAAAAATCTTTTATTCCTATCTTGCTTTTAATAATATCTTTCCTGATTTGTTGTGGTCAGGAAAAGCAAAAAAGTAATTATCATCCAGTAACAAAATTTGATCCCAATCGTGATGCAGCCAAGGATTTGGAAGATGCAATTAAAGAGGCAACTGATTTCGATAAAAGAATTATTCTCGATGTTGGTGGTGAATGGTGTCCTTGGTGCCATAAATTAGATGCATTTATTGAAGGAAATAAAGATATAAAAGAATTTATTGCTGAGCATTATGTTATGCTAAAAATTAACTATAGTAAAGAAAACAAAAACGATTCTTTGTTGAGTGCCTATCCTGAAATACCCGGTTATCCTCATTATTTTGTACTTGATTCAGATGGAAATTTTTTACATTCGCAGGGGACTGCTGAATTGGAATTTGAATCGTCATACAGTTTGGAAAAAATTATGGAATTTTTTGAAAAATGGATAAAATAAATCGCATCGTTACTTTCAAATTTTTAATAATCGCTTTAATGTTGAATTACCATATAATTTGTAGTAAAAAAAATAATAATATTTTTAATAAATTTTAATATAAATATTTTCCGAAATCCAAAAATAAAACATATATTTATTTTTAAATTTTATTTTACTTTTTCAATAAAACTGATATAAAATAGAGAAAAATATGAAAATCAAATCTTTCCTCGGTGGAGTTCACCCACATGAATTTAAGGAATTATCCTGCGATCTCGCTTTCGAAGTAATGCCCAAACCCAAACAAGTAATCATCCCAACATCTCAACATATTGGGAAACCCGCAAAAATTATTGTTCAAAAAGGGAACGAAGTTAAAGCAGGAACTCTTATTGCTGAACAAGATGGATTCATTTCTTCTCCTGTTTATAGTTCAGTTTCTGGTAAAGTTAGTAAAATCGCAATGAATCATACCATGCTTGGTTTTCCCAAAGAGTGTGTATTCATTGATACTATTGAATCTGATGAGGTAGAATTATTACCTAAATTAGATATTTCAAAAATAACACCATCAGAAATAAAAGCACGTGTTAAGTTAGCAGGCATAGTTGGACAGGGAGGTGCAGCTTTCCCAACTTTTGTAAAATTGACTCCGCCAGAAACAAAAAAAATTGATACAGTAATTTTAAATGCATGTGAATGTGAACCGTATCTTACAAGAGATTATCGATTGTTACTTGAAAAACCAAACGAAGTGGTGCAAGGGTTGCATTTTATTATGGTGGCTCTTGGTGTTGAAATTGGAATAATTGGTATTGAAAATAATAAACCGAAAGCAATAGAAGTTATTAAAGATACCTTAAAAGATTATCCAAATATATTTTTAGAAATAGTTAAAACAAAATATCCTCAAGGTGCGGAAAAGATGTTGATTAAGGCTGTTACAAAGCGCGAAGTTCCTCCAGGGAATTTACCGCTTGATGTTGGAGTAGTTGTACAGAATGTAGGGACTGCAGCTGCAGTTTACGATGCAATAATTAATTCAACTCCACAATTATCATCTGCTTTGACAGTATCCGGACTTGGAATTAAAAATTCCAAAAATTTGATTGTAAAAATTGGAACCCCTTTACAAGATATTATAGATTTTTGTGGGGGCTTAAATGATAACTCTTATAAAGTTGTCGCAGGTGGTCCGATGATGGGAGTAGCATTACACGATTTTTCAGTACCAGTAACTAAAGCCACTTCGGGAATATTAGTCTTAACAAAAGAAGAAGCGAGAAATTATGAAGAAACAACCTGCCTGCGATGTGGTAAATGTATAGATGTTTGTCCTTTATTTTTGATGCCGACAAGACTTGCCCGTTTATCACAACTGGAAATGTATGAGGAGGCTGATAAATATGGAATTACGGTTTGCATGGAGTGTGGCAGTTGTACATATTCCTGTCCAGCAAA
>JAFGPR010000233.1 GCA_016936095.1 Ignavibacteriales bacterium
AAAAGCCTGAATTCCTTCAGACTTTAACTTCGTAGCGGGGCTAGGACTTGAACCTAGAACCTTCGGGTTATGAGCCCGACGAGCTACCAATTGCTCCACCCCGCGATATAATTCTTTTTAAGGGTGCAAAGATACTCTTTTATGAACCTAAAGTCAATTGTTGCTTAATTATTATTTAAATTGACAATTTATTTCACTTAAGAACTACTAATTTCTTCTTATCAGTAAAATCATTGACATTAAGCACGTAAATATATACACCACTTGCCAGATTAGAGAAATTGTAATTTATTTCATATCTGCCGACATCTTTATACTCACTCAATAAAGTTTCCACTTCCTTGCCTGTAATATCATACACTTTCAATATCACATTTCCAGCGGAATTTAATGTAAATGGTATTGTAGTTGAAGAGTTACAAGGATTTGGATAGTTTTGCTCAAGTGTAAATTTATCTATTAATTGCTCTGTTGTAACAAGATTATTGTCTTTTTTTGAAGTTATTTTTAAAAAATTACTTTTTTCACTCTCGTTACCAGCTGTATCTACTGCACTTACCCAATAATATAAAGTATCATAAGATCCTTCGATCCTATCAACATATTCTGTTGAAGGGAAATATACTTTATTAATAACAGTAGATTTGTTTTTACTATTTGAAGAACATTTAAATATTTTATAGTAAATTATCTCCTCACCCATTCGTGTATCCCATAGAAGAACTATATTATTACCCTCAGCATATCCTCTTAAGTTTTTGGGAAAATCAACACTGTTTTTTTCTACGAAAATCCTATCTGACCACTTACTTTCAAAACCTAATTTGTCGATAAAACATATCCAGTAGTATGCATCATTACCCGCGTTAGTTGAATCATAAAAATCATAACAAGGATATTTCATTTCAGCAATGAATGAGGCATAAATGGAATCAGGTTTGTCATTTCTATATATTCTAACAGCAACAATTTTTTCGGATTCAATTTTTTCCCAAGAAAAATAAAGGAAACTGCCAACAGATTTACTACCGGTAATTTTAGGTTGTAGATCTAAAAAAACAAACTCCAGTGTCTTTTCAGTTTCTTCCAAATACTTAAATTCTTTTTCTTCAATCATTTCTTTTTCCTCAATCGGCTCTTCTTCCTCAATCGTTTCTTTATCCTTAATATAATTTACATATAAAGTAATCATCAAATAAACGACAAAAAGAGCAATTATTACAACAAGAATTCCTTTAATACTCTTACTAAACATATTAGATAACCCATTAACTTTTTTATTACTAAGGAAATATAAAAAAAAACTTTAAATAAATTAATTTTTATATTGATATTTTACTAAAATAATCTTAGTTTTGTAATACGAAAATGAAAACATATATAAAAAATAGTTGTTGCAAAATCAGACCTGTATCAGCTGCAAACACTAAATAAAAAATAAAATTACGCACTTCACAAAATGAAGTGCTTTTTTTTTGTATGATTATAAAAGAAATTATTGAATCTTTAAATAATTGGATCCCTCAAAAAGCTGCACAAGAAAAAGACAACGTTGGCATACAAGTTGGCCGATTAAATAAAAAAACCAAAAACATTCTCATCAGTCTCGAATTAAACCATGATGTTATTTCTGAAGCAATTAAAAATAAATGCAACCTGATTATCACTCATCATCCCTTAATTTTTTACCCTTTTTATTCAATAAAACCAGAAAATGATGATTTGTCTAAAATTATTGAAATCCTAATTAAAAATAATATCACTGTTTTCTCAATGCATACAAATTTGGATTCTGCTCGAGAAGGCGTCAGTTTTGAATTAGCAAAACGTTTAGGATTAAGTAATATTAAATTCCTTGATAATCAGAAAGCAAATCAATTTAAGTTAGCTGTCTTTGTTCCCGAAAAATTTATTGACAAAGTATCAGGAGCAATCTTCAATGCAGAAGCAGGAATAATTGGAGAATATAAGAAATGCAGTTTCAGATCTAAAGGAATTGGAACATTTGAAGGTTCGGCAGAAACTAATCCTACAATCGGTAAAAAACTTAATTTTGAAAAAGTTGATGAAGTCAGATTGGAATTCATCGTTGATTCTTGGAATTTGAATAACATAATTTCAGAAATGCTAAAGTCACATCCTTATGAAGAACCTGCTTATGATATTTATCCTCTTGAAAATTACAACACTAATTTCGGATTGGGTACAATTGGAATATACGAAAAGGCAAAGACAACTGATGAATTTGTATCATTTGTAAAGAACAAGTTGAAACTAAAAGCCATTAAGTATTGTAAAGGTAAATCGGATAAAATTAAAAAAGTTGCCGTATGTGGAGGAAGTGGTGCAGATTTGATAAATCAAGCAATTAAGATGAATGCTGATGCTTTTGTTTCGGCGGATATAAAATACAGCCACTTTCGTGATGCAGAAAATCAAATTCTTCTTGTAGATGCCGGACATTATGAAACTGAAATATTTTCGGTTGATATAATTGCAAAAGAAATAAAAAAAATCGTTACAGATAAAACTATAAAAATCATTAAAGCAAAAACGAATACTAATCCTATAAAAATAAAATAAAGGAGATATAAATTGAAAGAGCGTTTAACATACTTGTATGAATTACAATTAATTGATAATCAGCTTGATGAACTTGAGCAATTACGTGGTGATTTACCAGCTATTGTGAATGAGCTGAATTCTCAATTAAATGGTTTAATGGAATCTATCGCCAGCAAGGACCATCAGAAAACCGAAGCACAAGAAAGACGAAACTCTAACGAAACGGAAATTGATACTTTATCGCAAGATGTAAAAAGATTTAAATCTCAACTTTCAAAAGTCAGGAACAACAAGGAATATGATGCCTTAACAAAACAAATTGATTTTGCAGAGGATAAAATCAAAGCATTAATAAAAGAAAACGTTGATTTAGAAAATCAAGCGGAAATACTTAAAAATGAAGTAACAGAACTTTCGCCAAGAGTTGATGAATTACAAGTTGAGATTAAAGACAAAGAAAGTGAACTTAAAAAGATAATTCAAGCAAATGAAAGAGAGGAAGCAATTTTTTTAGAGAAACGAAAAGCTGTTGCCGAAAGAGTGAAAAAAAACGATTTGAACACTTACACAAGAATTCGCAAAGCTTGTGATGGAGTAGCTGTGGCTGTTGTATTTCGTAAAGCTTGCACTGGTTGCAATAATGTTGTTCCTCCTCAACGCCAGCTCGAGATAAAACAGAATAAAAAATTGTATACTTGTGAATCTTGTGGTCGTTTGTTAATTTCGGAAGAAATTGCAAATGAAGTAAAATCAAAATTAAAATTTTAATTAAGATTTGAAAAGATAATCTAAAACATTTTTTAGATAATCAAAATTGACAATCTCAATGCTATTATTCTTAAATTCAGACTTTTGATTTAAATTTGGAATAAATATTTTATTAAAACCAAGCTTTTCAGCTTCTTGTATCCTTTTTTCTATCTGACTGACTGATCTAAGTTCTCCACCTAATCCAATTTCGCCAACTAGAACATAATTTTTATTAACAGGTTTATCATAGACACTCGAAGCAATTGCACAGCAAACAGCTAAATCAACAGCTGGCTCATCTATTCTAATTCCACCCGCCATATTCAAAAAAACATTACTTGCAGACAAACGGATATTTGCTCGTCTTTCTAAAACAGCAAGTAGAATTGATAATCTGCGGTAATCAAAGCCAGTCGCAACTCTCTGTGGATTACCAAAATTTGATGGAGTAACCAAAGCCTGAACTTCAAGCAGAACAGGTCTTGTCCCTTCAATACTCGTCGTAACAACAGCCCCTGAAATATCTCTGGCATTATTACTTAAAAAAATTTGACTCGGATTCAATACCTCTTTAAGTCCATCTTCCAACATTTCGAAAATCCCGATCTCATTTGTTCCGCCATAACGATTTTTATGTGCTCTCAGAATTCTGTAAGCATGATTTTTATCACCCTCAAATTGAATAACTGTATCAACAATATGTTCTAGTACTTTTGGACCAGCAATTATCCCCTCTTTTGTTATATGCCCAACAACAATAATCGGACAATTCTCTTTCTTAGCAATTTGCATTAAGTAGGCAGTACATTCTCTGATCTGGGTTATTGTTCCCGGAGCATTATCAAAATCAGACTTGTAAACTGTTTGAATTGAATCAATTATGACAAGTTCTGGTTTTTCCCTATTAATTACTTCAATTATGTCGTCTAAATTCGTCTCAGTAAGAATAAAGATTTTTTCTGAATTTATTTTTAATCTTTTTGCACGAAGACTTATTTGACTTAAAGATTCTTCGCCTGTTATATACAAAACTTTCTTATCACAGGTAAATGCAGCTTGAAGGACAAGTGTAGATTTTCCGATTCCTGGATCGCCACCAATCAGAATTACTGAACCAGACATAATTCCACCGCCAAGCACCCTGTCAAATTCTGATATATTTGTCTTTATTCTTACTTCGCCTGAATTAGAAAAATCACCGTTTAACGATGCAATTGTAATTTCGTTTTTACGAATTTGTTTCCTGCTTTTCGTTTCGACCAACTCTTCAGTAAAGCTATTCCATTCACCGCAAGATGGACATTTACCAAGCCACTTTAATGATTCGAATCCACAATTTGAGCAGATATATTTTATTCTCATTTTAGACATCGTAGCTTGTTCTCTTAATAAAATTTATGATCACTTCATCTTTACTTTTCAATAATTCATCTTGTGTTCCATTAAAGTATATTTTCCCTTCGTGCATCATTGCAATTTTTTCAGCGATAGTTTGAACACTAAACATATCATGAGTAACCACAATAGTGGTAACATTCAATTTTTCATTTAATTCTTTTATCAATTCATCAATTGAATCAGACATAATCGGGTCAAGTCCGGTCGTTGGCTCATCATATAGAATATAATCGGGATTGGAAATTAATGCTCTTGCTAAGCCAACTCTTTTCTTCATTCCACCTGATAATTCGGCTGGTTTCAAATTTTGCGTTCCTGGTAATCCAACTAATTCAAGTTTTTCTTCAACGTTCTTTATTATTTCTGATTTAGAAAGATTAGTCTTATTTTCAATGAGTGGTAGAGCAACATTCTCCTCGACAGTCATAGAATCAAACAGAGCCGCACCTTGGAAAAGGAAACCAAATCTCTGACGAACTTTATACAATTCTTCCTGTGACATATCCGCAATAGATTTACCTTCAATTTTTATGGTACCACTATCAGGTTCAAGTAAACCAACAATAAGTTTAAGAAGAACACTTTTTCCGCATCCACTCCTTCCAATTATTGCTAGTGCTTGACCTTCGGTTATTACTAAATTAACACCATTCAGCACTTCGTTGGCACCAAAACCCTTGTACAAATCAATTATTTCAATCATAAAAATTATTTTAAGTTTTTGAAATCTTTATGCAAAATTACAAAAGAAAATCAATTTAGCATAAATATAGTTTTAAAGATTAACAAAAGTTTAATTTAGTAAAATAATTTGATTTGAATATATTGAAACCTATAATTCCTATAGGAGCATTTTAAATACTAGGTTTTGTCATACTGAAGTATCTCATTTAAATTTAAAAATGAGATATTTCGCTTCGCTCAATATGACATAAAGAGGTTTTTAAACGCCTTTTTATATTCTAAGGAATGATACGGCCTAAGCAAATAATAATAAAAAAATTGTTTTTAATTATTCAAAATAATTAAATTTACCTCTTGTTTTAATAATGAAAAAATTATTATATTTCAACATCAATTTAATAATTGCTTTAAACTGATTGTGATTAGAATAAATAATAGTAGGTAAATAAAATGTCTTACCCAGGTTCAATAATTTTAAGAGATACTGTTACGATGATTCTTGCTGGTGGTCAGGGTGAAAGACTACATCCATTGACTGCTGTAAGGACAAAACCATCTGTTCCATTTGGTGGCAAATACCGAATTATTGACTTCACTTTGTCAAATTGTTTAAACTCCGGATTAAGAAAAATTTACGTCCTGACACAGTATAAATCAGATTCACTAAACCAACATCTATTTGAAGCTTGGAGTATTTTTAATCCTGAACTTGGTGAGTTCATTTATTCTGTACCACCACAGCAAAAGACAGACAATAATTGGTACCTTGGAACTGCAAATGCAATTTATCAGAATCTCAATATGCTTGACCCTAAAAAATATAAGTGGTTAATAATTTTATCAGGTGACCATATATATAAGATGGATTACTTAAAAATGATTCAGTATCATATTGAGAAAAAAGCTGATTTATCTATAGCTTGCATTTATATAGAAAAAAGTCAGGCATCGCGATTTGGAATTGTTGATATTGATGATAAATATAGCGTAACAGGATTTCTCGAAAAACCAGATAATCCACCCGAGATTCCAGATAAACCCGGGTATTCATTTGTTAATATGGGTATTTACATTTTCAACATTGATGCTATAAGAGAAGTTCTTTGTGATATGGAAGGACAAAAAGTTGATAATACTGATTTTGGTAAGAATGTTATTCCGTATATGGTAAAAAATAATTATATTGTTCAAGCATACCGTTTTGTGGATGAAAATAAAGATAAAGACAACAATTCAGTTAAACCATATTGGGTTGATGTAGGAACAATAGATAGTTATTACGCTGCAAGTATGGATTTGATTAGTATAAAGCCCGAATTTAACCTTTATGACAGTGAATGGCCATTAAGAGCAAAACGTGTGAATTACCCACCAGCAAAAACTATTTCTCACGAAGGTGAAAGAATTGGTAGAACTTTCAATTCACTTATAACTGACGGAACGATTGTTTCCGGAGGATTAGTTGAAAGAAGCATCCTCGGACCAAATGTCAGAGTAAATAGTTTCTCTTACATCACTGATTCAATAATTATGGATAATGTAAACATTGGACGACATGCAAGAATCAGGCGGGCTATTATAGATAAAAATGTAGTAGTGCCGGAAAATATAGAAATCGGTTTTGATCCTGAAACTGATAAGAAAAAATTTACTGTTACAGAAAATGGTATTACAGTCATTCCCAAAAATTATGAGTTTAAATAAAGTTTGTACTAAGAACTTTAGGAGAAAATAAAATGAAAATTAGATTTAGTTTTTTAATGTTATTTACTTTCCTCTCAATACAATTATTTGCACAACCTTTCGGTTCAGAGTATGATAACGCTGATGGAACTTCAATGGTTCCAATAAAAATGGATGCAGAAGCATATATGGAAGTTTTCGAAAGTGAAGGATATGAAATTGTAAGGATGGAACTTGATATTTTACTGACCAATAAAGAAACATTCCGAACCTTGCAAGATGGATGGAGTTATGGAATATTTGCATTTGGCGATTACAGATTTGAAAAGATTGATTTAAGAGTATACAAAATGGTCGAAGGTGAATGGATAGAACTATACGAAGGTGATGACCAAATGGGTTACGAAGCCATTGAAGGAACTAACTCAGTTTTGATAAAACTAATTCCAGAAGTCAGTGCTGAATATAAATTCCGTGTTGAAGCCTTAGAATATTCCGAGGGATATTCAGGTGGACATTATGGATTGTTTGTTTTTCATGAATAATATTTTTTCTATTCCATTTTTAATCCGATATGTGTCTGCATATCGGATTTTTTATTTATTGATGTAACTTTCTATGTAATTTTTCAACTTGCAGCATAAAGATCTCCAATTTCGATTGTGTTATCTGAGGAAAAGTATTTCCATCTGTTTCGATATACAAAAATGGTAGACTGTCAACCCCTTCCTTCTTTAATTTTTCATTTTTACAATTTCCATATTTCTGTTTACCCTCTAAAGTCATTTCATTATTTAATATTGATTCTGAAAGTCTGCTCGGTAAACAATTAAAGGGACCAATTGAAATTATACCACTTACACTAGTAATTATTTCTTTTAATGATAATCCTACTGTTAAAACACCTTCGCCCAAGAGCTCGTCTGAGATAAGTCCCTTACTATGTCTTAGAATTTCTTTGATATCAATTTTATGGAATTCTACCAGTCCTGATTCTGATAGTATTTTTTTTATTTTATATTCTAACATTTCTTGAAATTTGTTTTTAATTTTGACCTTTGTCCTTTCCAGAAATGATTTGTCTGGATCGGTTATTCCTTTCAACAATAAATAATTGCTGTAATACATATATTCCGTGATTGAAGCAACTTTAACAACAAACCCATTTTTTGCTAAAGTCTCAACAATGTTACCCCTAGAAAATTCTTCTTGTCTGACATAAACTTCACCAATCAACATTACTTTTTTAGCTTGGTTTAAGAATTCTTTAAGTTGAATTTTCTTAAAATTTTCTGACATTATTTTTAATTGCTTAAATAATTTCTTCTCATTTCCTTCAAAAATTTTTTGTTTAACTTTTAACCATTCTATTTCTAAAATTTCGAATGCTTCTTTTTTATCTACGGATAAAGCCAAAATAGTATTTGAAATATCTGCAATAACATCTGCAATAGAAATTGCTATCCAAGCCCACCGGTAAGCAGAACTTCCCAAGTCCTGGAATGACTGTTCTTCATCCATTGAGTAAATTGCGATATTGTCAAGATTTAAATTTCTAATGATATCCTTAAGTAAAATAAAATATTGTCCCTGCCTACAAGGACCATAACCATGAGGCATAAAAAATAGCGTCTTTCTATTTCTAATATTATTTTTCTTAACATACTCAACTAATGAGCCAGTAGTAATTATGAATGGCAAACACTCCTTACAAGTTGTCAAACCTTGTCCCGCTTTTAGAGTTTCGGTAGAGGGTATAGGCAAAGGTTTGCAATTAACCCCAAGATATCTAAAAACTTCAGATAGTGCCTCTGTTCCAAATCTACCCATTGATGGTATTAATAGGTCAACATCAGGTGATTTAAGGCAAGTTCTATTCTGAGATTTTGGTTTAAAATCCACAGTATCAACAAAGAGATTACTTTTTAGATCAATTTCATTTTCAATAATAATATTTTCATTTTTTAACTGGATAAAATTATTGATAATATCTAAAGCAGCATCAATTCTAGTATTTATGCCAACATCTGCAGAATGACTATCAAGTTCCAGAGTCAATGATGGTTTATTACCCATTATTTTTCTAAAATAATGTAGAATGAACGAGTCAGGCCCACAAGAAAAATTTGTAATAAAAACTCCAAACAGTTTGGGATGTCTTTTTACTAATTTAGCCGAGCTCAAAATCAATTGACCGCTATACCAATACATATTTTCGTAAGGGATCAAGTTTTCTATTGGTAAAAAGTCGTGTGGAATTATTGTAATATTCTTTGAGCTAAATTTATATGGAATATTTAAATTTGCCTCTTTTGCGAAGGCATTATATGAGCGACCGAAAAGTACTATACCAAATTTATTTTTATCTTCTTCAATTTCTTTAATAGCTTTTTTCCCTAATTCCTTAAATTCAATAAGCATTTCATTCTGAATTTTATAAGCGTATTTAAAAGATTTTTCAGCATCTGATTTATTTTTTTTTAATTTTTTTGCAATATCAACAAATATTTTTTGAATATCTTCTTCAGATTTAGAAAAATCAATAATCGGCGATAACATTTCACAATTGATTTCATTTCTAAAGGTTGATTTTAAGTAATAATTCTCACCCTGAACAAATATGCAAAGTTTACTATAATTAAAATCTTTCGGGTGAGCCATCTCGACAATATGAGGCATAAAAATATAATCAACTTTTTTGTTTATTAAATCTTGAAAGAAACCGTGTGCAATTTCTGCTGGATAGCAAAATGCTGATCGTTTTTTCTCAGCACCTCGTTTATCTACATTATCGGCAAGAATGACTTCAAAACCTAATTGATTAAAAAAATTATAATATAAAGGATAAAAGTTATTAGTCATAAAACTTTTTGATATACCAATGCGTTTTCCTTTGGCTTGTGGATTTGAAACATATTTTTGAAATACCAAATCCTGACGTTTCTTTACATAGTCTTTGCTTTCCGAATCAATTTCAATTTTCACTCTTTCATTGTAGTATTTATTACAAGCACCACCAAAAGGATATTTTTTCCCTTCAATTTCAAATATTGCAATTTCGCACTTCAAATCGCATTTTTCTTTTCCACCTTTACAAATGAATTTTCCAACTTGTTCGAATCTTCTATTAATCAAATCATTCAAATCAAATGAGTCAGATTTCATCAAACCAAGATTAATTCTATTCTTTACTTCAAGTGCAACTCCAAATGCACCCATCAATCCTGGTTCCGGGGGAACGATTATTTGCTTTCCAATTAAATTTGACATCGCTAATGGAACAGATTTATTGTAGCATACCCCACCTTGCATAAATACTTTCTTTCCGACAGGTCTGTTTCCTTTTACTCTGTTTGTATAGTTCATACAGATTGAATATACTAAGCCCGCCACAATATCTTCTGTTGCAGTACCGTCGTGGCTTGCGTTTTTTATATCACTGGAAATAAATGCTGAGCATTGATCGTTAAAATTTAAAGGTTTATTTGCAGATATAGCTATATCACTTATTTTTTTATAATGAATATTTAGAGTTTCTTGTGCTGATTCTTCCAAGAAAGAACCAGTACCTGCTGAGCAAGCTTCGTTCATTGCATAATCGCTTGCAATACCGTTTGTAAGGTAAGTATATTTTGCATCTTGTCCACCAATTTCAAAAATCGTATCAACATCTTTATCAAAAAATGCAGCTGCTACTGCGTGTGCGATTATTTCATTTATTTCACCTTCAGTTAACGCATGTAATGCGGCAATTTTCCTCCCTGAACCTGTTGTGCCAAGCCCAATTATTTTTATATTACAATCAATTTGCTTCTTGAGCTCTTTATAACATTCAATGGATGCTTGAACCGGATTCCCGTTTGTTCGTAAATATATAGATGCAAGTAAAGCATTATCCTTCTCTCTTATAATAACTGCTTTAGTTGTAGTTGAACCTACATCTAGTCCAATTAAACATACATCCCCTTCTTCAGCTTTTGATTTTTTTATTTCTTTGAATATAACATTGGAATCATTTCCTTTAATTTTAGGTAATATAGGAAAATTGAAATGAATTTCTTTGAAAATATTATTTTTGTCTAAATATGAAATATTGTCAAGTCCATATAAAGCCGCCCCAAGTGCTTCGAAATAGGTCGCTTCTTTGGGTACTAACGAATTCGGATAAACTTCTTTAATAAAATCGACTACGACAGAATTTTGAGAGACTCCACCAATTATTAATATTCTATCTAAATCTTGTTTAGTAAGTAGCTCAATTCCTTTTTCAGCTATCATTTTACATAAACCTGCTACTACCTCTTGTTTTGGAATTCCTTTGTTTAGTGCGTGCGTACAATCGCTTTTACAAAATACACTACACCTACCAGAAACAATATAAGGTTTTGACTCTCGGGCTAATTCAACAGCTTCTTCGACAGATAAATTCATTCTAGATAGTTGCTGAAGAAAAAATTCACCTGTTCCTGCTGCGCATTTATTACCAGTTCGTACCGACTGGATACTACCATTATTATCAATCAAATATACGATAAAATTTTCTGCACCTAGGCTTGCTATAACGTTGTAATTTTTATAATATTTAGTATGTCTTAATGCAATTTCAATAGATTCTGGTTCGGGTATTGAAATAGTATTCACCAAGGACTTAAATTTTCTACCTGTTACTACGACTGAAATATTTTCAATTGTATTTTGTTCAAAATAATCAGAAAGTGTCTTATGAGGATTGCCTAAATGGATTATTGATTCAGTGGATATTAAATCAGTCTTTTCATCTTCCCGACCAATCCTAACAAAAGTAATAGTTGAAGCACCAATGCAAATTCCTAGCGAAATTCTTTTCATACTCTAAATTTTTACTAAAAATATTGTTTTTCGAGTGCAAATATAACTAAATAAAATTCTTCACTGATAGTTAGATAGTGTTACAATTAAGAAGTGGCATTTAGTAACCATAATTTTACACTTTATTTTATAGTAAATTTGTTTAAATTCGCACTCGAAATTTAGGGTTATATATATTGAAAAATATAATAAAAATTTTATCACTATTTTTATCATTTACGAATGTTTTCTCACAAGAGGAAGGTGTTGAATTAGTTTCAAAATTTGGACTTGCTATTGGTATTAATCCGGGTTGGGTTTTTGTTAACCTAAGTGAAATTAATTCAAAAATTGATGATTTTGGTGTGGATAAAATAGACAATGGTATTTTTACAACTGGTGGTTCGGGTTATTTCTATCTTATGCTGGTAAATAATCTAAGAATTGGATGGACTGGATTTTCTGGATCAAGATCAAGTGCAAAACAAGTTGATGGTTTTGATAAGAAAGTAATATACGAACTCTCTTCAAGCGGTTTCTCAATTGAATACTCTCTTCCATTTATTGAAAAGATAGGATTATCAATTGGTGCAACAATTGGCTGGGGAAATCAACAAATCGAATTTCATCAAGCAAACAAAGATTATACTTGGGATGATTTATGGGCCGAAGCATCCGATACTTCAATTAGCACAAATAATATTTCAAGAATAATTGACAACGATTTTTATACAATAACTCCTACAATAAATATTGACATTCCAGTAAATAGATTTGCCGCCTTTCGATTAGGAGGAGGTTATTTAATACCTTTTTCTAATGATTGGAAAATTGCAGATGAAAGAGAGTTGAAGAATGTTCCTTCTGGATTAAAGGCAAATTCATTTTTTATTCAAACCGGATTATACGTTGGATTTTTTGCATATTAAAAGGAAAAAATGAAAAATATCTTAGTTACGGGTGGTGCAGGTTTTATTGGTAGTAATTTTATCAACTATATGGTTGAGAGACATAATGATTGGTATATTATTAATTTTGACAAGCTGACCTATGCAGGTAATTTAGAAAATCTTAGGTCCTCAGAAAATAAAAACAACTATCATTTTGTTAAAGGAGACATAAATAATTCTGAACTATTGGAATTTGTATTTAATAAATTTAACATAAAATATGTAATCAACTTTGCTGCTGAATCACATGTAGACCGAAGCATTCTTGGTGCTGAAGTTTTTATCCGAACAAACATTCTCGGTACTAATACTTTATTAGAAATTGCACGAAGAAATAATATCGAAAAGTTTTTACAAGTATCAACTGATGAAGTATATGGAAGTTTGGGAGCAGATGGTAAATTTTCTGAAACAACTCCCCTCTCTCCTAATAGCCCATATTCTGCAAGTAAAGCTTCAGCGGATATGCTAGCATTATCTTACAACCATACTTTCGGTTTGCCTGTGGTTGTTACACGTTGTTCAAATAATTATGGCCCTTTACAATTCCCTGAAAAATTAATTCCATTAATGATAATCAACGCACTGAATAATAAAAAACTTCCCGTTTATGGTGACGGAATGAACGTCCGAGATTGGATTTATGTCCTCGACCATAATAAAGCAATTGAAAAAGTTTTTGAAGATGGAAGTACAGGTGAAATTTACAACATTGGCGCTGACCAAGAAATGCCAAATATTGAAATTGTAAAATTAATATTAAAAAAACTTGGTAAGTCAGAAGATTTGATTGAATATGTAAAAGATCGACCGGGACATGACAGAAGATATGCAATTGATTCAACTAAAATTCAAACAAAGTTAGATTGGAAACCTGAACATAAATTTGAAGATGCAATTTCTTACACAATAGATTGGTATTTAAACAACAAGGAATGGTGGGAAAGAATTATTTCTGGAGAATATTTACAATATTATCAAGAACAATATGGAAATATATAAATCTTTGTAAATAAAGATAATTTTTTAAAAATAATAAAAGAAAAATTATTTATGAAAAAACACTTTTTAATCCTACTAAGCTTTTTGGTAATCCAATTGAACGCTCAATTTGATAGTAAAAACACTCATGATATTTCGCAATATAACACAATAAGTGTTACCATTGGAGGTGATTTTATTGTCAATGGAACATTTATCGCTTCTCCTTTGGAAAGACTAGATCAATTCGTTACAAGAATCTATAACGAAGTAAAAACAAATATCCTAGCAACAGCAAAAGATGAAAACACTCTTATTCAAGCAAAGTTAGAAGTTAATAATTTTAACTTCAGAAATATTTTACTCAAAAGAATATCTGGCGAGGAAATGCAGATAGATCTTGAAAGATTCAGGTTAACTGCTGACTTTATTCTAAACCCTTATCTAAAAAATGATGATGTTGTAATTTTCCAACCTTATAATGTGGAAATTGATTTTATCGAAATTGATGGTGCGGTAAATAAAAAAATTAAATTTCCGTTTGTAGAAGGTGATAAATTATCTGACGCTTTATTACTTGCTAGGGGTATTAATCCTGCTTACGAAAATGTTATTACTGCAGAAATTACGCGCCTATCTTACGACGGACAAGAGGAAGAAACCATTAGAATAAATATTTCTGATGATACTGAGCTTAAACGAGGAGATAGAATTAAAATTATTGCAAACGAAACACAAAAAAAAGATTTTAAGGTACTTGTTTTGGGTGAGGTTAATCGTCCCGGTTACATAAATGTTACTAAAGGAAATACAACTATAAAACAAGTAATAGAAAAAGCTGGTGGTTTAACAAATAAGGCTTCACTCAGAAATAGTGAGTTATTGCGTAGTGATGATGCATTGAAACTCCTACGAAAATTTTCTATTGAATATAAATTAAAAGAAGAAAATGCAGACCTAACAAAATTTAATAGTGTAATTACCCAACCTGACAGATGGGATTTTAATTCAATGTATCGTATGATAAATCTCAATTTAGAAGATACAACTTTTTTCGGTATTGATAATCGACTACGTTCGCTTTTTCCTGAAAGTATAATAAATTTTGAAAATGTTTTTAATGAAAATTCAGCCGAGTCTAAAACGATAGTCTATGACGGAGATGTTATATTAATACCTGAGCAGAAAAATTTCATTTATGTATTTGGACAAGTACAATATCCAGGTTACATTTCATTTCAAGATGGAAAAAACTATGAATATTATTTAGATGCTGCAGGTGGACTTGGAGAGATAGCCGATGAGGTAAAAATAATTTCAGGTAAAACGAGAAATTGGCTTGATGCTGATACTGAAACACCAATTTTCCCTGGAGACTTTGTTTATGTTACAAAGGATGTTCCAAGAGGTTTTTGGTATCATATGGGAAGAGTTGGAACGGTGGCTGGTATAGTTGGCTCAATTGCTACGTTAGTATTACTATTTACAAACTTTGGAAAATAAGATTAAAATGGAAAAGCAATATAACTTCAATTTTTTAGATTTATTAGTTTTAATTGTCAAGCATAAAATTTCAATTCTAATAATATGTTTTTTAACCGCTGTAATTTCATATTTATATCTAAGATTATTTGTTGATGACCAATACGACGCATCAGCATTAGTAATACCATCCGATGACCAAAGTTTGAGTGGTTTAAGCGGAATGTTAAAAGGATTATCAGACTTACCTTTCGGATTAGGTGGTAGTTCAGGTACCGAGTCAATTGGTATGTATAATACAATTATTGGAAGTAGAACAACCCTAGAGGAAATAATTGAAAAATTTGATTTAGTGAATGCCTACAAAATTGATAAATCCGAAAAAGGTTATCTTGAAGCTGCAATAAAAATTTTAAGCGAGTGTATTAAAACTGATGAAACAGAAGATGGGGCATATACAATAACTATGAGAGATAAAGATCCTCAACGGGCAGCAGATATTACTAATTACTTGGTTGAATTATTAAATAGAAGAATTATTGAACTTAAAACATTAAAATCAAAAAATAATAGAGAATTTTTAGAAGAAAGATTGGTAGATGTAAAGCTCAACTTAAAAAATGCTGAAGACTCAATGAGAATTTTTCAAGAGCAGTCGGGAATGTTAGATGCTGAAAATCAAGTAAAAGGAATTTTTGATGTTTATACTACTCTCGAAACGGAGTTGATAACAAAACAGATTCAATATTCGATAATGGAAAATATTTACGAAGAAAATTCCCCATTTTTAATAAAAGCTAAAACAGAATTACAGGAATATGAGAAA
>JAFGPR010000234.1 GCA_016936095.1 Ignavibacteriales bacterium
AAACCACAGAGCATCAATTCAAAGTGTTAACATGAATACTTTGGAGGGACAAATGTCAATGACTGGATACTATGATACAAAAAATCCGCAAAATCCAATATTTAATTTTAATATGAATATTAACAATTTTGATTTCACTCAAGTATTTAAAACATTTACATCTATTCAACCATTAATCCCACTTGCCGAAAAAACAAAAGGCAAATTTTCAACAACGTTGAAAATCTCTTCCGAACTTGATGAACAAATGAAACCAAAACTTGGAACATTAAATGCTGCAGGTTCTCTTACAACTTCGCAGATAAGCATATCGGATTTTCAACCATTGGTTAAATTAGCAGATGCATTACAAAATGATAAACTGAAATCAATTAGTTTGGATAAAGTTTTTCTTTCTTTTCAAATAGCAGATGGAAAAGCATTTATTGAACCATTTGATTTTTCAATCGGAAATATCAAAGCCCAATTTGCAGGATATTCGTCAATTGATCAGACAATAAATTATGTTACAAATCTTGATATTCCTCGTACTGAGTTTGGACAATCAACAAACAATCTTTTATCAGGTTTAGAATCAGAAGCGAGGAATCTGGGTGTGAATGTAACTGTATCAGACATTGTCAAAATCAATGCAATTATAACAGGAAGTATTACCAACCCGAATGTTAAAATACAATTACAGGATCTCGTAGAAGGCAACCCAATTGATGACTTGAAAAAGCAAGCTGAAGAGGAAATACTTAAGCAAAAAGAAGATTTGGAAAAGAAAGCTCAAGAAGAAGTTGATAAATTAAAACAGCAAGCTGAAGATGAAGTAGAAAGATTGAAAAAAGAAGCAGAGGAAAAAGCAAAACAGGAAGAATTAAGATTACAACAAGAAGCCGAAGCAAAGAAAAAAGCTATAGAAGACAGTATTAAAAAAGCTTTGGAGGAAGAAGCAAAGAAAAAATTGAAAAAATTATTCTAATTTTTAAGAAAGGTAAATAACTTTTACAAAGATTATTTATTTTAACAACACAACTTTCTTTGCAGCGATAAAATCTTTACCAATCTTATCGAATGGTGAGGCCTCTATTCGTAATATATATATTCCGCTAGCAAAATTAGTGGCATCCCATTTGTAATTATAGTAACCTGCATTCAACTCAGTGTTTACTAATGTCATAATTTCTTGTCCAAGAACATCATAGACTTTTAATCTTACATAAGAATTAGTTGGTAAATCAAATTTTATTGTTGTTACTGGATTAAATGGGTTTGGATAATTTTGATATAAACAGAATTGATTGGGATATTGTTTATTATCATTAATATTAGTCGGACGAGTAGTGTCAATAACATAAATACTATCCGTTATCTCAATAACAGATTTATTAATGACATCAGAGATTCTAACTTTACAAGAGTTAGTAGGTGTTTTAGGAACTTGCCAGGTAAATTCACCTAAGTCAACTGGAAGACTATCTGCACCTTCTATTACAAACCAATCAGGTAAAGATGAATCCGCTTCAATTGTATATTCTAATTTAATATATGAGACTGGCTGTCCCTGTTCAGAAAAAATGTCTTTACGATGTTTTATTCTCCTTACTTTGCCTATTTCCCAATTAATGTTAACTAAACTGTCAACAAATAATGTATCACGAGCAATATGTAAAATACTGCATTGACTAACATAAATGGTTTTATTAGTATTGCTAAGTTCTTCAGAAACGTGTATCTTACCAATTCTATCTACTGAATCGCTTGCTTCGTAATGTATAACGATAGTATCTCTGGCATTACCTTTCGATTTAATTAAACTTAACCAATTAGTATCTAATTTATTAACTACCGCCATCCAATTTAATTCGCCACTTCCAATATTTCCAACTTCAACTTCTATAATTCCACTATAACTTTTTGATACATATACTGTATCCGTAACAACAAGCAATGATTTATCAATAAACTTGTTCTCGAATGAATTTACAAAGACAGAATCAAATTTTGAGTTTTCTTGAGTTGTAATTTCTTCATTAAGTAAAAATTTAATAAAACCTTGATGTGGATATTCAGTAGTAGTTATTGTAATTGGATAAATCTCTCCTTCTTTAATATAAAAAGGTGTGACATCAGGTATTGCGGTAAAATGTTTATCAACATTAAGAACTGGTACTTGAATACCTGAGTTGTTTTCATTTATAATAATAAATGATTGTCCAGGTGAACCACATTGAGTCGATAGTAATGATGTGAATGCATTCACTCTCCCATATCCTGTTGTATCATCATAACCATCATTTCCTATATCGAATGATGATACCTGTAATATCGCTCTTATTTCATCATTTGTTAATTTTGGATTATATGATTTGATTAATGATACTATACCTGTCACTATTGCTGCTGATGAAGATGTTCCGTTTAGAGTAAGTAATTCTCCATCATCACTATCAAATATTATATCTTCTCCCGGTGCAAGAAAATCAATCCCACCATAATTACTGCTCTTCGATCTATTTCCTTTGTTATCCATCGAACCGACTGAAATACATTCTTTGAAATCAGATGGAAAATGATGTTTGATATTGTTGTCATTATTATCATTTCCTGCTGCACAAATTATTATTGCACCTTTGCTGTGTGCATATTCTATCGCATCCTTTAATGTATTTGAATATGCATAGGATCCAACACTCATATTAATAATTCTAGCTCCTGCATCAACCGCTTCGTATATACCTTGTGCAAGTATTGAATGTGTTCCAACACCATAGTCGTTCAGTATTCTTACTGGCAATATCACAGTCTTTGGTGCAATACCGGATATACCAATACCATTGTTGCTCTCTCCAGCAATTATTAATGCCAATGCTAATCCATGATAATTCTCTGTCCCTTGTGACGATGTGTCATTTTTAATACAATTTATTTCATCTAATAATCTATTTAAGGGTAAATCAGGATGGTTTCTGTCAATCCTTGTGTCGAGTATCGCTACTATGTCTCCTTTGTTTTCTATGTTCCACCCCCATAGTAAATCTATATCAATCCCATTTTGTCCATTGAACTGCCCATTGTTCTCTAAATGCCATTGATATTGGAATAATGAATCATTTGGTGGAGTTTGATTATAATTAATGCCAGATATATCACTCACATTTTCATTCCCATCCAAATATACATAATAATCAGGATGAGCATATTCTACATCGGGATTATTTTCATAGTCAGAGATAACATCTTCAATATTTTTTTCTGCATTAAATTCAAATACAAATGAATTGTTCTTTAAATTAGTAGAAACAGATTGAATATTATGTTTTACATTTAATTCGTTGAGTTTCTGAGAATTTGTTAAGTTAAGTTGTTTGTCAAAAGCTATATCCTCCTTTAACTTAACAATAATTTTATTTGGTA
>JAFGPR010000235.1 GCA_016936095.1 Ignavibacteriales bacterium
TTAGAATGTACGGTTTATGCATATTTTATATTTTTTAAAATACATAGAATTCTTGTCCAAAGTTATTAAATATGCTTTAATTATTATAGTGTTGATTGAGTTTTTATCCAAAGGTTTGGATAAATATGAACTTGATTCTATATTATTGCGGATGTAAAAAAATTGTATTCTTGGAAAAAAAATAGAAATAACTTAAAATTAAGATATAGATTCGTGTCTTTTTGTTTAGGGAAATATTTTATTGAAAATTGATTTATAATATCTAATTGTATGGAAGATGTAGTTTTAGCAAAAAAAAGTTAGGCAAAATATTCGTCTTGAATTTTATTGCCTCGCCCATCAATGGGCTCGGTTGAAATTATATATAACTGAAATATGTTATGCGAAAACTTGACGATATCATCGATGAATTAAAACCAATTAAAAAGAAGGGATATTCTCATAAAGATTCTAAGTATTTATTAAGGATTCCTCCATCTGAGCGATCAGAAGAAGTAATAGATCTTCTAATGAAACAACATAGCAAATTAGCAAAATATGTAGCAAAAAAAGAATGGAAAAAATATTCACATTATATTTGTGCAGCATTAGAATATAAAGATATTGAATCTGTTGCAAATTATGGTTTGCTTAAAGCAATTAATAGATATAATATTCAATTTAATACAGAATTTTCAGTATACGCCATGTATTGGATAAGACAAGTGGTAAGACGTGAATTAGAAAATAATGTGGGGTTAGCGAGAATCCCTATAAATTTTCAAAATAAAATTAATCGATATAATCATGGAATTTTAAAAGATAACATTGAACGAAAAATGGTTGAAAAAATAAAATCATGGATTATTAATTACAGTTCAATTGATATAATTCTTAATCATGATGGTGAGGATTTCATGATTAAGGATATTTTAACTTATACATCAACATTGAATCATATAAGTGTATTTCACTATGATAACCCGGAATATAAACTCCTAAGAAAAGAAATCCGAAAAAGACTAATAGAATCATTTAAGATTGTTAAGAATAAACGAAATATTGAAATACTAAAATTAAGATATGGCCTAAATGAATATAACGAAGTGCATACTCTAGAAGCTATAGCATCAATATACGGAATGACAAGAGAACGAATTCGACAAATCTGTGATATATATATAAAACAAGTTATTAAAAGTAATCTTTTTGAAGTAGAGGATATATCAGTTTTATAAGAGGTGACTAATGATCAATCTAAAGTCGCTTAGTAATATAATTAACCAAATAATTTCTATAGAAAAGAGAGTTCTAAGAGATTTAAGTAGTCTACTTGTCTTTTATGGCTTTGATTCATTGAGTCATGACATGCCTGTAAAACATTTACTAAATGGAACTAAGATTGAATTGATTAAGCTTAATGATAGAAAGTATAAGAAAGATTTAATTAATATTGCTGTTGAGAATTCTAACAACATAGACATTTATTATTGTTCATATGAGGAATACTTAATTTTAGATTCGACATTATTGCAGACATTATTTGAAATAAAGCATTTATCATATAATATTTACAACAAAATATTGCCACTAAATATAAATATTGATCCCAAATGTTTAATAGAGAAAAATATTTCTGAGGATTTAGCAAGTGAATTCTTATTACCTTTATATTTTGAAAACCAATTACAAGACCAACTGGATAATAAAATCGGACAAGTCTATTCGTTCGATGGTCAAATGTATTATGTTCCTATTGTATCGCCCGAATGTGATTGCATAAATTTACCAGAATGTAAAAACCAAGAAACAATCGACTTTAAATATCTAACAATCACAGAAGATGAAGGTTCATGGATAGCTCTCCTTGAAATGCTAAAAACAATACCAATAAATCAAGGGGTAAAAATCACTTTTAGCAATTCTATTTTGTTAAGTACATATCAAACAAAAGTTAAAAATTTAAATAGATATGTACTAAATGAGATAGATGTTTTAGCAGAAGAAAATAAGGCAACTAGTGAAAAAAACGATGATATCTATAATTTATTAAATGAATATTGGGATAAAAAGCAATTTAGGTATTTTCAGGTTTATAAAAATGTTAGAGTTGGGGATAATTTCTCAATTGTTAGTGTTAGCCAGGAAAATGTAATATGTGATATATTAACTCAAGTTAATAACGCACAGAAAGGAAAACCGTATAGAGATATTTTTGTAACTGCACCGACTGGTACTGGAAAATCTCTTATGTTTCAACTGCCAGCGATACAACTTCACAATAACAATTTACTAACATTGGTTATCTCGCCATTAATTGCATTGATGAACGATCAAATACAGTCGCTAGAATCAAAAAGGTTGTCCATAGCAGCAACAATAAACTCATCAATAACATTGATTGATAAAGTAAATATTATTGAGAAAATAAAGGATGGTTCTATAAGCATTCTTTATCTATCACCTGAAAGTTTGCTGAGTAGATCTGATGTATCACTTCTAATCGGTGATCGTATAATAGGTTTACTTGTTGTTGATGAAGCTCATATTGTAACTACATGGGGAAAAGCATTTAGGCCTGATTATTGGTACCTCGGTAATTATATTCAGAAGCTACGAAGAACACAAGCATTCCCAATTGCAACATTCACTGCGACTGCTATTTACAAGGGACCTGAGGATATGTATAGCGAGACAAGGGATAGCCTGGGAATGAGAGATCCTATAACTTATTTTGGATTCGTCCCAAGAAAAAATATCGCGATTTCTTTTGAAGCGAGTGAAAAAGCCGCAAATACTAATTCACGAGAATACAATGAAGTAAAATATTCTGTTCTTACTACACGACTTGAAGAAATTAAAGGAAAAGGTAAGAAAGTATTAGTATACTTCCCATTTGTTTCATTAATAGATAATTATATTTTTTATCTATCAACTCATGAAACTGGTATTAAGGTTGATGAGCTTTGTATTTATTATGGCTCAATGCTGAGCACTGAAAAAAAATTAAATTTTGAAAAATATAAGGAAAATCAAAGTAGGATAATGTTGGCTACAAAAGCTTTTGGCATGGGAATTGATATACCTGATATAGATATTGTCTATCATTTTGCGCCTACAGGAAATGTATGTGATTATATACAAGAAATAGGGAGAGCTGCCCGTGATGAGAATATTAAAGGTATAGCAAAGTTTGATTACCTTAAAAAAGACTTTTCCTTTGTTAACAAGTTGCATGGGATATCAACAATGACAAAATTACAACTCATTAAGGTTATGAAAAAAATATATAATATTGGTACATCATTTGGCAATAAACGGAACCTATTAATATCATCAGATGATTTTCAAAATATTTTTTTAGATGAATTAAAGCATAATGATAGAGAATCAGAAAACTTAGATAATAAAATTAAAACAGCATTATTGATTATTGAGAAAGATCTTATTATGAAACTAGGATATTCGCCAATAGTCGCAAGACCTCGTGCTTTGTTCACTTTTGGATACTTTAGAATGAACGATGAAAAAGAATGCTATGATAGAGTATTTGGTAAAACCATAGAATATCATAAAACCGGCTGTAAAATAAATCTCAAGCAATTTTGGGAGGAAAAATATCCTAAACTATCATTTGCTAAATTTAAATATGAGTTTTATAACGATCAACATAAATTTGGACTTCCTTCAGAAAAATCGCTTATTCCTCAATTGATAATAAGTATTAATGAGAATAAGGATAGTGGCTTCGATGGGGAATATTTTATAAAGACAATTATCAATCTATGCGCTGAATATAATCAATCTGGTAAATATTTTAAAGAACAAAACGTAGCTAATATAGTTGCCCAAAATTTGAATATAAGAGATAAAATATTCACTATTATGATAGCAGAATCCATATTATCATTTTTGACGACATGGAATAGAAGTATTGAATTAAATGTAGGGCGTTTTTTAACTTTTAGAGAGGATCTTGGTTATCGAATTATAAGTACCGGTTATGCAGATATAAAGGATTTTTATTATCGATTTAAAAATCAATTTCTTTCAAATGATAGTGTAATACTAATTGATAACATAAGTGAAAACAAAAAGCATGTTATTAGACTTTATGCAATATTAGGATTACTCGATACATCACAACTCCTAACGTATTCGGTAAAAGGAGGGGATAATCCCGAAATATTCGTTCGTGTAAATAGTTACTATCATTTGCGAAATATATCCAGCGACTATAAAGGTTATGAAAATATCATTTTAAATAATGTTAAATTACGACATGAGATATCTGTAAAAGTTCTTGATTATTTATTCAAAACTACATCAGATGATTCTGAATATTTCTGGGAAATTATTCAGGACTATTTCTTGGGTAAATTACCCGATTTTGATGATAATATAAAAATCTAAGTAAAATTTATTTTGTCTGATTAAACATCTATCACTTCATTTTCTGCAAACCAGTCTTCTGAAAGGACATAATTCTTAACCTTTTCGGGTTCATTTGTATATGCTACTATAGCCAAACTTTCTTCTGCTCTGCTGCATGTTACATAAAATAGACGGCGAGTACGCTCTATACTGGTTTCTTTCCCTTCTCTTTGATTTCTAATGTCCGTTTCTGAAGGTTCTTTTGCTCCAAATAGCTTTTCATAGCTAAAGAGAAAACCACGTGCTTCTTCATCGTCTAATATCACCATAACACGAGGAAACTCTAAGCCTTTTATACCTTGATGAGTGCCAAATATGGATTCATCAGATATGTATCGAACATATTCCTCAAATTGGCTAAATGAACATTTTAAGGCGTCCTCCCATGCATCAATAATAGTGTCTCTATCTGATGTATCACTAGATTCTTCAAAAGATGTATCTGAATTATTCAATAACCGTTTTGCAATTGGAATCAACGTATCAGGGATTTGAAATATTCCACTGTTAAAGACTTCTCTCAAGATATCGTTTAATAAAGGATCATTATTGTCCCAAAGGGCAAACAATGAGTTTACAGCCTTATTAGCCTTATTAATTTCTCCAATAGGATCTAAACTGCTTTGTAAAATATCTTTTTGTAAAAGAGGCGAGAATTTTCGGGCTATTCTGGCCACTGTAAATTGATCCTCTGACTGCTTGGCGTAAATTATTGGTAGTATCAGATTTGCAAATAAAGACACTCCTGGTAAAGTCCCATCCAGTAAGCTTGTTTTTAGTTTATTAACTGAATATAAAGGATCAAAAAATGCTGAAAATCCACCTCTTTTAGCAGCCATATGGTGCTCTAAAGTCAGTATTTTTACATCGGCATCCAAGTCCTTCCATTTGGTATCACCAGAGAATGTAGCCATTTGGGAAGAAATATCAGATTCAATTTTCATTTTATTTAATGTATTTCTTGAATCTACAATAAAAAATCGAATAATACCATCATTATCTTTATATGCAATCTGTTTATGACTGTCTACACTAGATCGAATTTTATTAATGAATTTAATTATACGTTTAGGACATCTATAGTTAATTACTTTTGTAGGCTTTGCCCATGTATCTGGAATATTTTGACCTAAGTCAATTTTACCATCAGTATAAATTCGTTGCATTGTATCACCAAACATACCGAGAGTAAAACATTCAGATTTCTTATTTTGAACTGTAAAAAAAGCATCTATTAATTCTTTATTTGTATCTTGACTTTCATCAATGAGCAATATTGGATACTTATGAACCAGAATATTTTGCATAAGAGGTCGATTCATAATAAAATCAGAGGCAATATTAATCACCTCTGAATGATTCAAAGAATCTCTGCTGGTATTATCTCCATTTGGATTATAGGTAAACTTCCTGATATTTTCTAAAAATATATATCTCTTGTTTTTTGCCTCAATTTTACTTGCCCTGTCTATATATGTTTTTGTATTTGTATTTCTTGCTTTGCTCTGCTGTTCCTTTAGTTCCGCTATTTCTGATTCAAGAGAATGCTTTAACCATTTTTTTATGTCATTAATGAAAGGTTTTATAAGTTCCCATGCGAAACTGTGAATAGTGGAAACATGAAAAGAAGAATCAAAATCAAGTCGATTTTTTATCTCATCACAAGCTGCATTAGTATAGGTTATGACTGCGACCTTTTGAGCGTTTCGTACCAATCTATAAATATTTTCTATTTGTAATCGTTTTAAAGCCTCAACTAAGCTTCTTGTTTTACCAGAACCAGCTCCTGTAAACAGAAAGAAACTTTTTGGGTTATCCATGGATAAACAATTAAAAATCTCATCATCAACAGGGATAGAGGTGGTACTATTACTCATGTTTTACCTCCCTCGGTGCTATTTTGTATAATATAATCTTTTTGTTTATTATTTAGCTCTTCCTGAAGCCACTCTAATCCTTCATTGATGTATTGAGGTGGCTCTAATTCACTTGGTTCTGTAGTATAAAGTAATTCCAGTGCCATTTCGGCTTTTTTGCTGTTTTTATCAAGCGCATTGAACATTTTCTGGCATGCATCAACAATAGTTGAGTTATTAATAGCATCAACCATTTTTTTGATTAATCCAGTTGCTGAGGTTTTTCCCTTGAACAGCGAAATATTACTTAAAACTAAAGCATCTTCAAAAGTATAGGGAATAGTAGTTTCTTCCCTTCCCAAATAATTCACATTGATTTCGTATTGATATGCAACCTTGACGAGTTTATTCTTAACCTTGTCTTCATTTTCTACAGTCAAAACATCATCTAATTTTGTTTTTTCTGGTACCCACGATTTTATAGTATCATTACCAGTTCTATAATTTTTACCTTTTTCAGGGCGCACTTTTTGGAGAGAATCTTTTTCGATTGAGTCCAAATCTGTAATCACAAGCGTTAAAATTTCAAGCATTTCAATTAAAGGTCTAAGTCTATGTGCATGGCTCCCACCAATTTCAAGAAGTGAAATATAACTTCGATCCAAATTTGGGAACTTACTTCGAATAAAATGCGGGACAAGCATACGTTCTGCTGGCCCTTCAACCAAAATGGCTGCATCCGCAAAAAAAAGATCGCAATGAGTTGTTTTTAAATAACGAGATGTAAATTTAGCTGTATCTGAATTATCACCAAATGTATTTGAGAGATTCACAACTTCTGCATATGGGACATCATTTATGCTCGCTGCAGGAGTTCTTTTAAAATATCTTAGACTCACAAATTTAATTTCATGTGCAATATGACTGGAATGAGTGCTTATGATTAATTGAGTTGAAAACTGAACTTTATCACCAAGATTAGGATGGTTCCTTAATACTTCATAAGCTTTTTTGATGAATACTTGTTGCACCTGGGCATGGAGATGTGCTTCCGGTTCTTCAATCAAAACAATATGAATTGGTTCTATAAAACGATCACTTGATTCACTCTTTTTACCTGCTTTACCAGTCCGCATCCATTCATCACGAAAACGAATCAGATTGAAAATCATTGATATAAGGTTTTGATAACCTAAACCATTATATTTTTCTGGAAGATAAAACCAATTATCATCTGTGTTTAAATTATTATGCAGAACATTGAACTGGACAGCTGTATCATGATTCAGACTTTCTGATGGATTTACTTTACTAGAAATGTGTATTTTTGGATCGCTAAAGCCTGGATAGTTCAAACCTTCCAATTCACCAATAGAAGCTTTGAAGCTTTCTTTCAACCTATCGTCAAAGGCAGTCTTGGCTGCTTCAATTGCTTCCAAAGCATCAAGATCATTAGTATCCGGTAATTCATATGGATTAAGATGTTTCTCAAAATATTTTCTCAATTGAGCAGAGAGCCTGCGGTCATTATTTATTCCACCTTCTGCTGAATTTGGATCTGAAAATCCTCTTTGAGCGTAGATGATATCGATTTTAAATAGGTTGTCAAATGGATTTCCATCAATAGGCTCCAGGTTTTTGGGCAAGTCTTGTGGTTTTTCTTCGTTTGATTTAGAAGGATCAAGAATATAAGCCTTTATAGAAAAATGATTTTTGAATTCCGTATCAAGGAATTCACGCATCGATCGAGGCCATAAATTCAATGTATTTCCGTTCTTTCGTGATTTGCATGTAATTTGAGATGCTTCAAATACTGATTTGTAAGATTTGTATAGTCTTTCTATATTTGTAGGCTCAAATATAAGGCGAACACCAAGCCTGCCTCCAGACCAGTCAAGCGTTGGAATTATATGACTAACATAATGGATCTCATTATCCTCAACTTTTAACCAAACATCTATAGCAGGGACATGCGGGTGCCATATTTCAATGTTTAGATTCAAGTCTTCTGGATTTTTATTTTTAATCCAGTCGATTGCTATTTGATTAATTACTATCCAGTTAGATAGTGTAAAGTCGGTTGTTTTGATATGTCGAGTTTTCTTAAGAAATGTCACCAAGGCATCCATTGCTGAAGTTTTACCGCTGTTATTGGCTCCAACAAAAACGGTTTCCTTCTCCGAGAAATCCACCCGGCATGATTTTAACTTTCTGAAATTTATTATATCAACAAATTCAATTTTCATATAACTGCTTATCTCCTTTGATGGTTATTGAAACTATTAACAACCATTTCTTAGCATAAATGGCTTATAATTATCTAAATAGTTTAAGCATTTAATACAACTTTCCCGAAGCAAGCGACGTTATTGCGAAGTGTAGCAAAAGAAAAATGTACCAAAGGTAAAGGAGCATATCTACGAAGCGCTTACCCTGTATTATATACATTGTGTGTTCTGTTTTTCTAGAATATCTACTATTTTTAAAATCTGTTTAGTTATATCATTTTTTATTTCACATTCCCATATTGTTATTACATGCCAACCTATCTTTTTTAATTGACTTTTATGCTTTTTATCTCTCTTAGAATTATTAATTAGTTTATTTTTCCAATACTCAATATTCGAATTAGGTATTTTACCATCTCTACATTTTTTATGATAATGCCAAAAACAACCATGTATAAAAATAACAGTTGAATATTTTTTTAATACAATGTCTGGCTTTCCAGGAAGGTTTTTTTGATGAAGTCTAAACCTATACCCTAATTTATATAATTCACTTCGGATTAACAGTTCCGGTTTAGTATTTTTTGACCGGATTTTTGACATTACTTCACTACGTTTCTCTGATGTCCATATATCCATAAATCAGTAATATTTTAATCTCCAATCAAGAAATTCAGTTTTAATGAAATTAGGTAGTTCAATTTTTGTTGGTAAGTTTTGATAATTTTCTCTTCTCCTTGCGATTTCAGATAATATAATTGCACCATCAAGATTTATTCTTAAGTGATTTGAGTCGAATAAAGAATGAATATCTGATCTTAGGCATATTCCGTTATAAATTTCATCACTACCTTTATATTTTACTGGTTTAATATGTGCAGCCTCAAGTACAGTCTCAAATTTAACTCCAGTAATAAGGCATGTTGAATGATATGCTTGTAGGACAATTTTACGAAAAAATGGTTGTAAAGGTCTATCAATAACTTCTCGTATGATTTTTTTGCGTTCAACATTAGCTGGTATTTGTGTTATTCTTATAAGTTCTTCAATGTCAACTAAATCTTTATTATCGTGTAAATCAATTTCAATTAGTTCATTAATTTCATTAATAGATATTGATGATAGATAATATTTATCGGTTAAGTTATCAGAGCCTGGTATTACATCGCAAAATCCGTAATTAGAAAGAAATAGCAGGAATTCCCTTGCCATTCGTTTGTCATTTGAACTTTCGGCACAATTTGGCCAATTTGATAAATCCAAAGAATTGTTTCTAAATTCGATAATTGCTTCTGAAATTAAATTTATATCAGCTTTAACACCTGCTAGTGGAATAATAATTTTAATCAGTTCTTCGGTAGTAATATAAGCTTCATGTTGATTGTAATCTTTAGATAGGTTAGATAGTATATTTAGAATCATTTCAAGCGGCTTAATTTTAAGATTACTATTTATCCATTCTGTTATATCATTTTCGATATTAGTATTAGGCAATTCTAGTGTTTTAATAATTGTCGTTGCAAATTCCGTTTTTGAAATTTCACCATTCGCTAATTTTTTCCCAAAATTAGTTAGATTAATTAAACCTCTTTTTGTATCTTCTATCAAACCAAGTGCTCTCCAATATTGACCTGAATTTCGAAAGATATTCCTTTCTCGAGATCTAACTAGATTTACTGAAGTATTTAATTCATCTTGAATTCTTGCTAATCCTATATTCACATTTTTTGAGCTAAAGGAATTATATTCATTTTCATTTAAAACTCTTAATATACCTAAATATACAGGAGGATCATTCAATGATTCAGTCGGTGTATAGACAGCCCATCTCCATTTATAGTTAAGAAAAGGTTTTTTAGGCGGATTTATTTTCATATTTATAAACATCTAAAGGAAATTGTTTTGCAATGTGATATGCAAGAAGCGGCGGAACAGCATTACCTATTTGTCTATATATTGATGATCTACAACCTTCAAATATAAAATCTATTGGAAATGATTGTGTAATTGCTAATTCTCTTGCTGACATTCTTCTATGATTATTTGGATGATGCAACACAACTACACCACCTTTATTATCCCCACGTGCAGTCACAGTAGGTGCTGGTTTTTGAGGATCAATCTCACGATTACCGAGATATCCATTAAATTTTAATTTGAAATTGGAATAAGTATGATTCATTAAATTATGCTTCTCTTCAGGTTCTGGTATTTCTTTAAGAACTTCACCAATAGAAACCCATGGTTTTAAGCCATTTGATGAAGTATTATTAGAATGTGTTTGATCTGGAAAATTAAAAGAAAAGCTAATATCATTTCTAATTCCAATAATAAAAACTCTATAACGAATCTGAGGTACTCCATAATCTGCAGCATTTAATACCTGATATGAAACATTATATCCGGCATTATTAAACTCATTTAGTATCATTTCAAAAGCTTTACCCTTAGCAAGTGATAAAATTCCTTTAACATTTTCAGCTAAAAAAGATTTTGGTTTTTTTTCAATTATGATTCTTAACATTTCCAAATATAATTTATTACGAGTATCATGCTTATTTCTTTTTATATTAGCAATTGAAAAACCTTGGCAAGGAAATCCTCCTATAAGAATATCATGATCTGGTATATTTGTTGAAGGTATTTTAGCGATGTCATCAAGGATAATATGATTCCCAATGTTTCTTTTATATGTTTTTACTGCATCTTCATAGTTATCAATTGCCCATATTATATCATGGCCAGCTTGAATAAAACCTAAATCAAGACCTCCTGCGCCTGAAAATAAAGAAGCTACTTTCATAATATCCACCTTAATTATTAAATAACTGTTGAGCTAATTTTTTTGCAAATTTCACTGGCACAGCATTACCTACTTGTCTATACATCGAATTCATTGAGCCATAAAATTCAAAATCAATAGGAAATGTTTGAATTATTGCGCTTTCTCTTACCGAAAGGCGTCTATGATTTTTAGGGTGTTGAATGGCACATACTCCTCCTTTACCATTGCCACGTGCTAGAATTGTTGGTGATGGTTTAGTTGGATTAGTTCTTCTATGCCCAGTAAAATTTCTGTTAGTAATTTTATATTTAGAATAAATATGATTTTTCAAATCATGATTTGTTCCTGGCTCAGGAATATCTTTTAAAGCTTCTTCTATAGAGATCCATTCGAATAAATCATCTGATTTAGGAGATTTACTATGAGTCGGACTAGGAAAGGTGTATTTATAATTATTAGGAAGATCTTTACGAGTTCCTGCGATAATTACCCTTTGTCTTGTTTGGGGAACACCATAATCTGCAACATTAAATAATTTGTATTGAATTTGATATCCGCATTTTTTAAAATCTTCAATTATTTTTATTATGGCTTTGCCGTTATCCAAGCTCAATATCCCTTTTACATTTTCAGCAAGAAAATATTGTGGTTGGATAACTTTAATTACTTTCTTAAAAAATAAGTAAAGATTATTTCTATCATCATCAATTGAACGATATTTATTTGCTACAGAAAATCCTTGGCATGGAAATCCTCCAATAATAACATTAGCTAATGGTAAATCTTTGATTTTAATATTGGAAATATCATCATGATATATATGATTACTTATATTAGATTTGTAAGTCTTTATACAATCAATATCTATATCGTTAGCCCAAATTATATTATGGCCCGCTTGGATAAAACCCAAATCGAAACCGCCAGCGCCTGAAAACAAGGATAATACATTCATAGAAAATTTCTAATATAAAAAAATATAATTATATTATGTCTCTATCCTATAATAAATATTAAAATCGTTCAAGCACTTTTCATGATGTTTGATATGGTCAATACTTGGTTAAAATTATATGATTTTTTCAAAAGAGGCAACACCATAATAATTAAAGCATATTTAATAACTTTGGACAAGAATTCTATGTATTTTAAAAAATATAAAATATGCATAAACCGTACATTCTAA
>JAFGPR010000236.1 GCA_016936095.1 Ignavibacteriales bacterium
ACGTTTGAGCATAATAGGTTTATGTGTCTTTCCTATCTCTTTTAGAAGAGAAAAATTTTGCATATTTCTTGCGCCGATTTGCAAAATGTCAGCATGTTTTAATACACCTTCAATTTGATTTATTTGCAATACTTCAGTTATCACAGGCATACCATTTTGCTTCCCGGCGTTTTCAAGTAATTCCAATCCTTCAAAACCTAATCCCTGGAAACTATAGGGAGAAGAACGGGGCTTGAAACATCCACCCCGTAAAATATCAACTCCATTTTCTTTTGCATGTGCAGCACATGAAGAAATTTGATCCGCAGATTCAACGGAACAGGGACCAGCCATCACAACAAAATTATTTCCACCAATAGTAACATCTTTAACTTTAATAATCGTATCTTCTTTTTTGTAAGCACGACTTGCTAATTTATAATTTTTTGGAATGATAATTTTTGTTTCCTTTTCGACTTGCTTTGACGTTTCCTTTTGTTTTTTCGTTTCTTCAAGAATTTTATCAAAGGACAATTTTACTCTTTTAAATCCCTCCATCGGGTAACAGCCAAGTACCTTGAAAAATCTTGTATATGGTCCTAATTCGTTTATTGCCTCTTCAATGTTTTTATCATTGATATTTCCTTCAAAATCGAGATAGAACATTTCTTCCCAGGGATTGCCGAGTATAGGTCTGGATTCAAGTTTAGTCATATTTATTTTTCGCTGCTGGAATACTGATAAAGCATTTACAAGAGCACCTGGCGAGTGTGATGTTGCAATTACGATTGAAGTTTTAGTAGGTATTCTCGAATCAACAGGAAGAGGTTTACGGGTTGCAATTAAAAACCTTGTGTAGTTACCTGTCTGATTTGCTATTCCTTCTGCTAAAACAGAAACCTTAAAGAGCAATGCTGCTTCCTTACTTGCTATAGCAGCATATTTAGTGTTTTTCTCTTCAATAATTCTTTTTACAGAAAGAGCTGTATCACTAAAATATTCAACCTTGCAATTTTTAAGCGATGAAATAAATTTACTGCATTGTGTAGCTGCTTGATAATGTGCATAAATTTTCTCAATATTATCAATTGAAATATCTTTAACAGCAACGAGGCAATGATTAACTGGAAATGTTTCTTCGCCAACAATATATAACGATGTATGCAATAAAAGATCATATACTTCATTAATCCCGCCGGATGTTGTATTCTCTATAGGTAACACTGCAAATTCAGCTGCTCCATTTTCAACGGCACGGACAACTTCTTCAAATGTATCATTTTTAATAAATTGTAATTTTCCTGCATAATTGGAAAAATACTTTTGGGATGCGAGATAACTGTAAGAGCCCTCAATACCTTGAATGGCAATTGTAATTGCTTTCTTTTTACCCGACGATTTACCGTCCTGAATTTTATGCAGATGCTTTTGTTGAAGCTTGACAGAATCCTCAATAATTTCCTGATAAATTTTTGTAACGAAGTGAGAACTCAAACCGTATTTCTTCCCGGTACGAATGAGATTTATTAGCAGATCTTCCTCGCGTTTCTCGTCACGGATTGGCCTATCACTGATTTCTTTAACTTTCACCACTTCTTCGCTAAGATGACGCCTATCAGATAAAAGCCTAATTATTTCTCTGTCAACTTTATTAATTTCATCTCTGAATTTTTCCATTGAGATTTTGTTTGATTTCATATTGCTGAAACACCAATTTATTGCATACTTATTTTTTATATTGTTTAATTCCGAGAAAAAAACAAAATTTGAATGGCAAATAACTATTTTTATATTGATAAATGCAATATTTTTTCTAATTATTTAGTGGAGGAAGAAATGCGTGTATTATTAATCATTACTTGCTTGTTTGTTTTTTTCGCTTGTTCAACTGAGCCCAATGATGATGGAATTGAAACCGGTACTGTTCGTTATGTTGAATTGGAGGGGGGCTTTTACGGAATTTACGCAGATAATGGCGAGCATTATGATCCGATAAATCTGCCAGAAGAATTTAAAATCGACGGATTAAGGATAGAGTTTACCTTTATAAAAAGAGATGATTTAGCCTCTTTCCATATGTGGGGGTGTTTAATCGAAATCAAAGATGTTAAAGCAAAAAGTAATTTACTGAATGAAGGTTTTGAAATAGAAGTTAACCAAACTTTTCAAGTTGAATTAATTTCAAATGTTACTACTGGATATTCATGGACTTGGACAAATAAAGATTCGGTTTCGATACTCGATACAGTAGGATATGAATATGTCCTCGATAAACCTATTTTAATGGGGAGTGGTGGAAAGGAGATCTGGACATTTAAGGGATTTCAAAAAGGAGAGACAAAAATTCTATTTGAATACCGTCGTCCATGGGAATCTAATTCAACAATTGACAAGAAAGAAATTTTTGTTAAAGTAAAGTAATTTTATATAATGTATTAAAGAGTTCAACTATTCAGAGTTTTTAATATTGTAGATGACATCCTTGTGTTATTCTTTATAAAGATGTCATCTTTAATTTCTCAAAGTTATTTACTATTTATTCTTTTCAATATCATAAACGACTGTAAGTGTTAAAACGTATTGAATCCCAATTTCCGGTTTTGCATTATTAATGATTTTATCAAAACTTGAGTAGTCAATCCCATCATAATAGAATGTTGTATTTTTTCTTGCTATCTTTTTTAAGTAATTTTCTTTTTTAGAAAAATTATCTACCTCTGAGCTCTCATAAGCTTTATATTGTTTGTATTGACTTTTAGGAAAGACATAATAAAAATTATCAAAAGCCCTTGGATTGCCAGTTACTTTTCTATTAAATGTTTTCACGTAGTTATCTTTTCGCTTTTCCACAATTTTCATCGCTTCATCAAACAAATTATTGTATATACTTTCTATGTCATCATTAATGTAGTCAACTTTAATCACATCGTAAATTTCAAATTCAGACGCAATTTCAATAATTTTATCTATATTCTGTAAATTTATTGTAGTTATAATAATATTCTTCTTGATCTCAAAGCCACTTTCATATTGTTCAGCTTTATTGTCTTCGACCGTGTAATCATATAATTTTGTTTGTCCAATAAAATCAACATATAAATCTTCGTCTTTAATTCCTAAATTATAAATTTTTGAAATAAATCCATTTATTCTTTCATTTATTTTAGAATTACAATCTTTTGAACTTTCATTCTCCTGACTCACCGCAATAGCTAAAACATACCTGTCAGCAGTTTGATTGAGTAACACTTTAATTACAATAGATAATGTTGAATCGGTAGTAGAATAATTTGCTTTGCTTTGAATACTGCTATTATAATTGCCTGAGTAATTTTGATTACCACTTATTTGAGAGAAAAGGTAAGATGTAGATAAAAGACCAAGAAGTACTGCAATTGTGAATATTTTTGTTTTCATTTTGTTCCTGATTAAATATTTATAAATAACTTAAATTCTATCTTGTAATAAGAA
>JAFGPR010000026.1 GCA_016936095.1 Ignavibacteriales bacterium
GGCTTCGCAGGCCTTGGTGAAACAAGCGCTAATTGTTAGCTTTTTTAATTTTTTGATAGCATTTCGTAAAAATTTTATTTGGACATTCTGATAAACTCTGGCGCTTGTTTCTTAACTGGTAACCTAAGCTCTTCTGCAAAACATTTTATTATTAATTTTAGTTCGATTTTTACAGAGACTTTTAACTATTAATCGGCCACAGTGCATAACACCGGGTATAGCCAATGTCGGGCTTGATGGTTGCGAATCACTGCTTTTCAATGGCAACTCAGTTCTACCTGGATACCTAACTGCTCCGATCTCCGCCACTGGCCATACCCGAAAACGTTAGCAACAAAGCAAAAAAGCGTCCGCTACTTACAAATTGAAATATTAATTTTATAATTATGGGATTATTTGATTTGATTAAACAAAACAATTTGGTATCATTTGAGAATGAGCTTCCAAATAAAGATTTGTTGTACATATCTTATGATAAGAATATTCCTAGTGTTAATAGGGGGTTATGTATTACAATAAATCTAGATAGTAATGGAAATGTTATCATTGATGATAAATCAAACCAGATTCCAGATCCAAGCACAATTTACATTTATTTACCGATAACCGAAGATTATAATGTTCCCGGATTGCCATATTGGCCACACTATATTGAGCTTACTTCCGGACAGAGATACAATTATTTGTGCTGGCTGAAAAATGTAGAACAACCCATAGATATGGGTTATGTGTTTTTATATTATTATGGTCTGGAAAGGCAATTACTTATTGGTAATTTTGAAAAAGCATTTAATGAAATAATAAAATTACGTAATGTTCATTTTAACAAATCATTTCAAAAATATTCAGAAAATGCGTTGGTTCATGCAGCAATAATGCGAAATAAAGTTGATTATTTGATTGATTTGCATGAGAAAACAGAAATTAGTGGCTATAGTAATGCTATGTTCTTATTGGCATATAATGCTGAACTTGACTTAGGAGAAGAGCAATTAATTTTAATTTTTCATAAAGCATTTACAACATCACGGAAGGCTGTAAAAGAGAATAAACCTTTGTTTGTTGAATGTTTAATAAATACATTAAATCGTAGATATGGAAAACCTTCGTTTTCATTTAATAACTATAACATTTCAAAAGTAAAAACTATCACGGAAGCTCGTTTTGCTAATTACTCTTTCCCAAAAGAAATTCAATATGTAGAAATAACGGATTTTTACCAATGTAAGCAACTGATGCAGGATTTGCAAAGCTTGTTTGAAGAGACTTACAGTCTTTATAAATCTAAAAAATCAGAATTAAAATCCAATAAGACGCCTGAAGAGCTGGAGATTGCTAGGAAAAAGAAAAATGAAAGTCGATATAAAAAGTTATTAAAAGAAAAGTTACTTACTCAGGAGGAATACGAAGTATTATTAAATTATAATAACAAGATAATTATGTCAAACCAACTTATTAACTAAATATCAAAAATTATGAAATTACAGAATAACTTTAGATTGAAATGTTCAGCATGTCAACATGTCCATACATTTGTTCCAGACGATGTATTATTTGAATCTGAACCAATGAATGAGGGTCAAATGGGAACTGCATACGGTCATCATTGGGAACATTCATTTATTTGTGGAGAAAATGGATGTACTAATAAAATTGAAATATCATATGAGGTCTATGAATATCCTATTGGATCCTGTGAGACTGATGAAATTAGAATTGATGGAGGTATTGAAATTGAACGATTTTCATATGATTTCAGCGAGGAACCCGATATAAATGATCTTGAGTAAAATCATAATTGCTCTGTTGCTAACACCGCATATAGTGCATTGCCGGCAAAGTGCTCTTTCGTAGGTAGATTCATTTAATGTTCTTCAATGTACCTGGACAAGTGAGCGCTCCGAACCAGGCAACGCACCATATGCGAAAACGTTGGGCGTCATGCAAAAAAATACACCTATGAAACAAATTGACAAAATTATTTTTATCCTGTTTCTTTTTATAAGCTGTAAAGAAAACAAAGAGGATGAATTTGAAATTTATTATAATACTATTAATGATTCCATTAATACAGTACAATATACATATACTGCATTAGTAACATGTGAATATCCATATCCAAACGATTCATCGGCATCAATTTATGTTGATATTGATGGTGATACGATCAATGACTTTTATTTTCAGAAATTTCACTATTTAGCCAATTTTGGTGGAAGGTGTGCTGTTACAATACATACAGGATATCTCAAAGCAATTAATAGTGAGTTTAGTATTGCGAAATTGAATAATGACTGTTTGAAGGCATTTGAGCGTGATGAATTTATAAACGATACAAATAAATGGGAATCTGAGGGGGTCATATATTCAAATTTTATTGGATGCAACTGCTATTCTAACTTTTTCATAGGATTTAAGAAAGAAAAAAATGAGATAATAAATTATGGTTGGCTTAAAGTAAAATCATCTGATTCTAAATTAGTAATTTATGATTATGCTTATAACAACATATCAAATAATGGGATTTATGCTGGACAAATAAAATAATAATGCACGAACGCCCAACACCGGGTAAAGTCCATTGCCGGCACAGTGCTCTTGCAGGTTTAAGCTCATTTGGGTTGCTTTGGTGTACCCGGACAAGTTGGCGTTCCGAACCAGGCAACGGGCTTTACCCGAAAACGTTATGCGCAATTGTTTCTGTAAACCTGGAAATAGATATTGAGGATTTAAAATGGTATAATAAAATATAAATTAAGAAGCTTAAGAGGCCTGGTCGGCGCTCCGAAATCCTGCCCTACCCTTCTGCGCAATTGATTTGTGTATTTAATAATTAATTGGAGAAAACGTGCTTAAAATAAATATTACTCGCGCCCCAAGGCTTCGCAGGCCTCAGTTCGGTAAGTGCAACCGGATAACATTTCGCACTTGAATTTTTTTATTAGCTTTTCGAATAAGACCAATTGGGGCTTTACGAAATACCCAGATAACAGGGCAGTTCAACGCTAAGCAAGTGCAACTGGATAACATATTATTTCCAGTTTTAAGTATATTTGATATTAAAGGACTTACAACCATAAAATAAACAACTGCGCATAACAGCGCATATAGTGCATTGCCGGCATAATGCTCTTTCGTGGGTCAGTTCTTCTTGGTTACTCAAGTGTA
>JAFGPR010000237.1 GCA_016936095.1 Ignavibacteriales bacterium
GGTAGGTCTCCCTGTTATCGGTTTAATAAAATCCAAATTTAAAGATGGCTACGTGAAAATAACTGGTCGAATGTCTGATGTAGAAAAATTAGTTGAAATAGGGTGCGATTTAATTGCAGTAGATGGAACATTCAGAAAACGGGAGGGGCTTGAAGGTCCTGATTTTATTAACAAAATAAAACATAATTTTGATTGTGGAATTATGGCTGATATTTCAACTCACGAGGAAGGTAAATTTTGTTTTGATGCTGGTGCTGATTGTATTTCAACTACACTACACGGCTACACTCCCGAAACTGAAAAAGAAAAAACTGAAAAACCTAATTTTGAATTAGTCAAGAGATATAAAAATTATTTGCCTTGTCCTGTATTCGCTGAAGGAAGAATAAGCACACCTAACGATGCAAAAAAAATGCTCAGACTTGGTGCTTGGGGAGTAATAGTTGGAACAGCGATAACAAGGCCTGAAGTTATTACAGATTGGTTTGTGAAGGAAATGAAACGGAAATAAATATTTTAGGGTAATATGGATAAAAATAAATTCTTTTCGAAAATACCTTCTATTCTTTGGGTTATTATTATTCCCTTAGGAATTGGATTATTTATTGGAAGTATCATAGGATTTATATATTTGGCTGCTTATGTTGAAGGATTTATTTCAACTATTTTTCTAATCATTTCTTTTTTTATTGTTAAGAGGTTGTCCGTCGAAAGAAAAGTTGAAACTACAGCTCAAGAAATCTCAAGAAAAAAAATACCTTCAATAGCACTAGCAGGGTTTATTGTTTTTTTTGCACTAATGGGTGCTGCATTAGACCAAACAGGAAATTTTATTTATAATGAACCACTTCAGTGGCTATTTTGCAATGACGGTTGCGAACTTAAGAGAGGTGTCGATGTACTCTATCCAAGACCAGGTGAAACTTATTTGATACAAGATTTTGTTTGTGTTGATGAAAATAATCAGATAAATTCAAGCATTAATCCTTTTAGTATTTTTCTTGTCAGATTTGGTGAATATATTATTTTAGGATATTTAATTTATGGAATCATTTTATTAATTCGTAAGATAAGAAAAAGGAAACAACTCTACTGATAATTGATAAAAACAGCAATTGCTAGCAGTGCCAGTGCAATTGTAAAAAATATTATCTGAATATGTAACATCCATTTGAACCATTTATTCCATGGAATTTGTGCTAGTCCAAGAACACCCATTGTAACTGCTGAAGTGGGTAGAATTGGGTTTATCCATCCTTCACCAAATTGGAATGCTAATACAGCAGTCTGCCGTGTTAATCCTACTAAATCAGCAAGTGGAGCCATAATTGGCATTGTCAACATTGCTTGTCCTGAACCAGAATGAACAAAGAAATTTATTACTCCTTGCGAGATGAACATTGTTTGACTTGCAAATACTGGGTGCATATCAGAAATTACATTTGAAACTCCATAGAGCATCACATCAAGAATTTTTCCATCCTGCATAATTATTAATATTGCACGAGCACAAGCAATGATAAGTGCAACTCCAACCATATCTTTTGCACCTTCCTTAAAATTATCTGCTATTTCAGATAATTTTAATTTACCAACAATTCCACAAGTAATACCAAGTGCAAAAAATAATCCACCAATTTCATTAATATACCATCCATATTCTAAAATACCGAAAATTAAAACAACAATAGCAACAACAAATAAAAGTAATATTATCTTATGATTTATTGTAAATGGAATCCTTTCCGAATTATCAAGATGTAGAGTTTGTTTCCTATGCTGGTCAATCTCATACATTGGACTTTTTGTCGGATCTTTTTTTATCTTTGCTGCGTACCACATTACGAATGCAATCATTCCACCTGTACTGATTGCCCAGATGATTATACGAAATTCTAGTCCAGAATAGAGTGGAAGTTCAGCTATTCCTTGTGCAATTCCAATTATAAAAGGATTTGATGTTGAACCAGCAAATCCAGCAGCAGCACCAAGGAATGGTATTGAAGTTCCGACAATTGAATCATATCCTAATGATAAAGCTAAAGGAATGAAAATCAAAACAAAGGGGAGTGTCTCTTCACACATTCCAAATGTCGAACCACCAATAGAAAAGATTGTCATTGTTATTGGTATAAGATATTTTTGAAGATGAGGTTTATTTACAAAAGTATCTGCAAGTTTTTGAATTGCTACATTAATTGCACCAGTTGCCGACACAACCATAAACGCCCCACCAATTACAAATAAGAATATAATTATATAAGCCCCATCTTGAAAACCATTGATGGGAGCAATCAAAATATCTCCTATACCTTGTGGCTCATTATCAATGTATTTAAATGATTCCGCTATTACTAATGTTTTGCCATTTTTTACTTCTCTTTGATATTCACCACCGGGAACTATCCAAGTCAATATAGCTACAAGAATAACAACAGCAAAAATCATTACGAGTGTGTTGAAGTTGTACTTTTGTTTCATATATTTCTTTTTCCCAAAATTTTATAATTTAATATATTAAACAATTATAAGAAATAAAAATTACTCATCACTTAACAAAACAAATCTAACCTTTAAAAATATATTTTGTTTATTTTTGCAACTAAAATTTGCGGATTTGAAATGATATACGAAAATATCTTGCAACTTATTGGTGGTACCCCTCTTATAAAAATCAATAATCTAAACCCGAATAAAAATGTAAAAATCTTTACCAAACTTGAAGGATTTAATCCCACAGGTAGCATCAAAGATAGAATTGCTCTACGAATGATTGAACAAGCCGAAGCCGAAGGAAGATTGAAAAAAGGAAAAATAATTATTGAAGCAACTTCTGGTAATACAGGTGTCGGTTTAACAATGATAGGTGCAATTAAAGGTTATAAAGTTGTAATTGTTATGAATAGAGCTGTTTCAGTTGAAAGGAAAAAAATGATAAAAGCATTTGGTGGTGATATTATTGAAACAAATCCAAAATATGGAACAGATGGAGCAATTAAAAAAGCACGAGAGCTTGTAAAAAAATATCCAAATAAATATTTTATGCCCGATCAATTTTCGAATAGATATAATAAATTGACACATTACAAAACTACAGCTGAAGAAATCTGGAAAGCTACAAATGGAAAAATAGATTATTTGGTTTCTTCAATTGGAACTTCGGGAACGATAATGGGTGTTGGTAAAGGATTAAAAGAATTAAATCCTAAGATTAAAATTGTATGTGCTCATCCGATAAAAGGGCATTATATTCAGGGATTAAAAAATATGGAAGAAGCGATTGTACCGGAAATATATAATCCTTCGAAAATTGACGAAACAATAATGATAGAAAGTGAAGAAGCATTTGAGATGGCAAGAAGAATTGTGAGAGAAGAAGGAATATTTGTTGGAATGAGTAGTGGTGCTGCAATGCTTGCAGCTTATAAAGTTGCAAAAAAAATTAAAAGGGGAGTGATAGTTGTCATTTTCCCAGACAGAGGTGAAAAATATTTAAGTACAAATTTATTTAATTATAAAAAATAATTCTGCAAAGTATTTTATATGCTCGAAATATTAGATTCAGTAATTCCAATTTATCTTTTAATTTTATTAGGTGTCTTGCTAAAGATAATCAAAGTCGCAAATGATAATTGGATTGATATATTAAATACATATGCTTTGTATATTGCTTTTCCTTCACTCATATTTTCAAGTTTAACAAATATCCCCATAAATAGCGAAATAGATTATTCTGTTTTTGTTCATAACTCCATCATTCTTATCGGGATTTTTGTGTTTATATATGTTGTTACTAAATTATTTATAAGAAATAAAGAAATTAAAAATGCTTACATATTATGTGTACTTTTCAGCAATGCTGCGTATCTTGGTTATCCATACATTATCTCACTTTATCCTGACTTAGGAACTACAATTAGTCTTGTGATTGGTTCATATATCTTTGTGGTATTCACATTTGGATTGAGTGTTTTGGAATTATCAAAAAATTCACATTTTAAAATAATCTCTATATTTAAAAACATAATTATAAATCCACTTTTATTGTCAGTAATAATAGGAATAATTTTTATCAACTTTAAGTTATCATTACCTTTGCCAATTGGTAATACAATTAAAATGCTTTCTGGAACTGCATCACCAGTTGTTCTTGTTGCTTTGGGAATATTTATGGTAAGAAAAATTGAATTTAATAAGAAATTATTTCACGCTGTAATAATTACATTTATTAAATTGATTATTATACCAGCAATATTTATTCTCGCCGCCTTTGTAGTTTTCAAGAAAGATAATTTTAATGTTCAAATTCTCGAAGCGGGTATGCCTTCTGCAATTACACTTTTTGCTCTTTCACAAAAATACCCTTTGGATAAAACTATTACTGCTTATGTGATAATTATTTCTACTATTGCATCGTTTATTAGTCTTTTGATTTTATCGAGTATACTTTAATAAAAATGCTAGATTTAATAACAAAAAAGTTTTTTGAAATATCATTAATTAAGAAAGTAATTTTAATAATTATTATTAACATATTTTTACTTTTAGTTACTTTCTTGACGTTTTATGTATCAATGAATCATCAAATGTCGGATTACGTTGTTTTAATATTATTTTTTATAATTTCTATTTTTTTATTGCCCGTTTTTATTTATGAAAGAGGTAAAAAATTTGGAAAGAAGTTAAAAATTAATGATATATTTATTTTTATTTTATCTTCTAGTTTATCAATTTATTGGTTCTTTGCTTTACTCACTGCAACCAAATGTATTAACTGTTATTTTGATGGCAAAGTACCGGAAATAATTTTTTGGATTGATTATTTATTGTAATATTTAATGCTATCAATTTTAATTTTACAAAATATCGAAAATGAATTAAAAAAAAGATTGGTATACCCTTATACATGGGGTAAGAAACAAAATAATGGTGACGATAGATTAACCAATTTTATTTATGATATAAATTCTTTTGAAAAACTACTTTCTGAAATTGATATAAGATTTAAGAATAAACCGAATTATAATTATCTTTTTAATTACGCATTAAATAGGTGGTATAATTACTGGTCAGCGCGAGCAGTTGAATCTATTTTTTGTTCATTGCCAAATGTAATTCCTGCAAAAGATGAAAAAGATAGATTAGTCGACTTTTCAATAAGGGGAATCAATTTTGACCATAAGACATCTGTGTTTCCACGAAAATATCCGAGGAATTATGACTATGCTAAGCAGCACTCAAAAGATTTATGTGAATGGTTATACAAAAATCAAAGTCAAGAAGGAAGAAAACATTTGAAAAATAGACTGTTTATTGTTCTTTTTTCAAAGGATGGGAAGCATTGGAAATTAAAATCAGAGATTTCTGTATTAAAAGAAAAAATTGAATTTTATGTTAATAATTTTAATAACAGAAAACTTATTGAAATAAAATTTACAGATGAGAGTATTGCATTGACAGATATAATTTGGGTGGAAAACTATATATAAGTAAATTTACAATTAAATATTTTGGTAATAAATGAAAAAACTAATTATCTTTTTGATAATCTTTCTAAATTTACAGATAATAGCAAATATGTCTTCTCCAATTGAACCGGGTTCTTTTGGATCTTTACCTTTCATTTCAGAATATATTGATATTCTTTCTGAAAGACTAATTATTGTTCCAGATGAAAAATTTGAAACTGCACTCTTTCAGGTTGAATATCAAATTAAAGTTAATAGGAACGGTACAAAAATACCATTATTATTTTACGCTATTGATTTTCAAGGTGATTTTAAGATATGGGTGGATGACAAAATAGTTGATGTGAAATCAATCCCCGAGCGTTATAATACGCTTGATGGTACTATTTTTAAGGATTTTAGTTATGTGTTTGATGACCCAACTACAAAAACAACTCGTAATATAGCAATTGATGATACTTTAGATGGTAATTATCAGATTTATCTTACTGATCTAAAATATTTTGAAGTTGATTTATCTGAAGGAGTTCATATTATTAGAGTTGAATATATTGCTAAAAGATGGACAGATAACAGTGGCTGGATTAAAAAACATAGTTTTAGATATGCACTTGAACCAGCAAAGTATTGGAAATCATTTGGTTCATTGGAAATTATTTTAGATGCATCTAAATGTAAATTGAATTTGTCTTCAAATTTTGGAAACCCACAAGAGGGTGGATACAATTCAATAGCAGTTTGGAAATTTGAAAAATTGCCAAGCGATGTTATAGAAATAATTTATCATCCAGAAATAAATTCGACTGCAAAAACATTAATTGAAATTGGTCCAACAATGTTGACAATTTTATTAGGTTTAATTTTAATAATAATTCATCTTTTGATTTTGAAAATGTATAAAAATGAAAATAAAAATAAAAATAAACGTAATACCATTGTTATTATTGGTAGCATATTTATTCCATTAATAACATTGTTAGGATTTATTTTTTACTATAATATTGTTGATGCATTTATTGGAATAGAAGCAACTGAAAGACATGGTTATGTGTTTATGATTATTTTATTATATCCACTTATTTTTCCAGTTTATTGGATAATTGCGAAATTGATTGATAAGTTAATATTGAAAAGATTATTAAAAAATAAAATTTAAGGTTTTCATTCAAATAAAAAAAAGCCGAAATAAATCGGCTTAATTATGTCGGGGTGGTTCCGACAAAGTCGGAAAACCTGCGACCTTCCCGATTTCATCGGGACGCGCTAACCAAGCTATATTTATTTGAGAGTGTTAATTAAGTTTTCAATATATATTTTACTTTTCATTTTCTTAATCTCTATCTCTACTTATACATGCTTGTTTATTAGTAAAAAATTCTTCGTTATATTTCAATTCTCAAGTGATACCTAATTTAGTAAAGGTTGATTTACCTAAATTATGTTCGTATCATCTTTTTTTGATGTTTTTAGTATGACATATATAATATTTATCGATCTTAGAAGTATAAATTATATAAACTAAAAAATTTGAAATTATATTGTTAATAAATAAAAAAAAGCCGAAATAAATCGGCTTAATTATGTCGGGGTGGCAGGAGTTGAACCTGCGACCTCCTGCTCCCAAAGCAGGCGCGCTAACCGGGCTACGCTACAC
>JAFGPR010000238.1 GCA_016936095.1 Ignavibacteriales bacterium
TATCTGACGATATCTGCATATTTAGTTTTTGCTTTAGTTTTTAAAAGCGAAAAATGTCTGAGCCTAACGAAAGGAATTTCACTTAATATTAATGCCTTGTCTTCTTTTCTGTTTCTGGGGTAAAATTCTTTAAATTCGTTTTCCTCGTTTGTAAGCACATGAAATAGTTTATCATTTTCCCTGCCATAAAGCGACATAGCGAAAGCAAGATGAACACTCATAGATTTTCTGCCGCCTGAAATTGAACAGTAAATTATATTGTTTTTTTCCTCAGTTAAATTTTTTATTACTTCACAAATCTTATTAGGAAATAAAATATTATGCTTGTCGGTTCGGATGTCATAAAGCTCAACTGATTCTTCCTTTGCTACAATTATATGTTCATCGTTGTTCTCAAATTTCGGTAATTTAAGCTTGTATTTATTACAAAGATTTATAATTTCATTTTTAAGAGGGATTTTAGGTGTTGAAAGTTCCTTGTCAGTACCAATGATAACATCACGCCCTTTTTTTGTAGTAAAGATGTATAGTTCATCTATCGGAATTTTATTTTGTTTAGAAAGACAATATAAAGTTTCTGTAACAATTTGCGGAGTAAGCCCCGATACACATATGAGGATGTTGTTAGTCATATTCTAAAATGTTATCATTTATTATTGGGAAAGTAAAATCTCTGTATTTTCCATTATCGTAACATAAATTAAATTTATCTAAAAGAAATTGGTGAAATTCTTTAAAATGTCTCTCATCTACAGGAACACTTCCATGTGCAAGTATAGAATAATTTCTTTTACTTATATTTTTTTTAATTAAAACATTATTTTCTTCAAATATTTTTCCATACTTATTCCCAACATAATTCAACACATCAAAAGTCTTATACATAGGGAGCTGGATTTTTCTATTGCTGGTATTCTGATATTTAAATTTTATATCGTTTTTAATTTCTTGAGGTAATTTTTCAATATTCACATCTTCAGTTTTACATCCAAATTGCTTTATAAATTCAATTTGTGCAACCATTTCCAAAGCCCTATATAATCTTGCAACAGCATCATCAAATTTTCCTTCCGATGCTCTTCTCTCTGCATTATAAACAAGGTCATTAACTTTCTTATAATTTAACTCTTCATTTTTTAGTTCAGAAATTAAGGGTATATATATATCTTTAAATTTATTCTTGATGTTAAATTTTTTGAGCATATCATCATTTATTTCTTTACTTAGTGAAAATGCATTTGCAAAATTGAACTTATCCCATTCATAAAAAAAGCAAGCCAGTTTTCTTAAAATATTCACTTTATCCCGAAAATCGGGATGAAATTCAAAGTCATCAATTATATTAATTGCTGCTTGATATTGGAACAAATTAAAAAGTGAAATGAACTGTTTTATCAACTTTTGTGAGAAAATCTTGGTGGGAATAATTGAACTAATTCTTTCTGTACCAGATTGTACTCGTCCTTCTTTCCTATCACCAGTTACATAAGAGATTAAACCAATGTCTAATGAAATAGCGGCACTCACAAGTGAAGCTGACATTGCCTTTGTACCACTGGTATAATCGACTACAATATTTTGTTTTTTAAATCCCTTTTTAATAAAGCTAAAAATAATATCCGAGTAGGTAATATGTAATTTTTCTAAGTCATCAATTTCTTCAATAATTATTTTTTCTATGTGAATATTTTTTCCAAGTTGATTAAATTGTTTTTCCAAATGTGGGAAAGTAATTTCATAACTTTTTGATGAAGCAATTATAACGATATGATCTGGATTTTGGTTTTTAATTGAAAAATATATACCATGAGCAACATCGCTGCCGTCTTTGCCCGTTCCTAATGTGATAAACATTAATTTCTTAATAAAATTTTCCGATGCCATTATAATGCTATATTTAAATTCAATATAAACGGTATCCCGAATTGAACAGCAAATGAGTTAGCTTTCGAGATTTCGTCTGGTTCTGTCACTCTTCCGTAAAAATCTTTTTTTGTTGTTGTTCTAAAACAGCTACCTGCTGTTAAAAAAACAATCGGATTTTTAAATGGATTTTCTGACTGAGAAAGATCTTCACCAAGTTTTCCGTATTTGGTATTTATATCATAACCAATTGGTAAAGCTTTATCATCTTCAGAAGGCAGGTAGTTTCCTAAAATCATAAATGCATTAGGATCCGATAGTTTTTCAAATTCATTAAACTCAACTATATCACCAACTTCAAACTGTCCGTATCCTGAAGATTTTTTCTTTCCGTATCCAAGACGGAACAATTCTTTCAATATATTCTCACACTTAAATAAATCAAATCTATTCTCATCCAAAACTTTAATAAAAATCACATATGAAACGTCTTCCCTTGTATATTTTGGATTATATGAAAACAATCCGCCTTCGCTGCTTCCAAAATTATTACGGTCAATTTGAACACTTACTCGCAGAGTTTCTGTTTTCACGGGTTTTTTTACCTGTGGTTTGACAGAACTATCAATGCTGGATTTTTCTTCAAGATCAACTTTGCCTGAACTCAGGAATTTATTTAATTCACTCAGATTAATGAAATTTCGTTCCTTGCTCGATTTACGCTTTACAAACTCAAGTATCTTTTCTGATTTGGTTTGTTTTATTTCGGGCTTATTAAATACAAATGGTCTAGGAAAATGTATTTCATTTCCAACTAGCAGCAATCCATCAGATAATATAAAAATCGGTTGATTTTTTCTGTATAGTGCAATAAATTCTGTAAGTTTTTCAACTCCAAATTGTTCTTTAAGTCTCCAACAAAAATGCCCGTAAATTGTATCTGATTGCAATTCTGTTAATAGTCCTGATTTTTGCTTTAATGTTAGGATGTATGTTTTCATAGTTCTTCTATCTCCAATTTACACCAACCAATATGCGACAGCTCACGATTAATTGTAAAGGAATAACTTGAATGAGCTGCCTCCATAACATCTCTTTTATTTGGCAGTTTACTTTTAAATCTTGGAATTACTCCTTCAGAAATCTTAAACCAACTCCCGCCGCCATAACCAATATTTATAATTGATACATTTTTTGCTGCCAGAGTATTTATCTCCTCAATCGCTCTTAAAAATAAATCTGCTTTTCTCAGTTTCCCTGTTCTTTTTGAAGTATATTTTGCTACTTCTTTATTTAGATTTTCAAGCTGCGTATTAGTATAAGATTTTAATTTTTTAAAAAAATTATTTCTATCGAAATTCCCTTTCTTACGCATCAACATTGAGAAAGACACGCCTGGGTCTAAACAGATAAGATTGTTCTCCGGGGGTCTGTTGTCAGTTCTGTAAACTGAAAAGTTTTCACTATTTAATTCTTCTGAATCGTAAAAAACTACCTTATCTTCAATGTGTGGATCCTGATGCTTAATTCCAAGCGAAGTTTCCCCAAGCGGAGTTAATAATGCACCTTTAACACTGCTTGCAGGCACATAAAATTTACCATTACTGTTAATGAATTCAATTATTTGTCTTCGTCCAACTGCTCGTTGATTTTCTAAGTGAGAATTAAAAGTTTCATGTATCTTAACAGAATATGAATAAGCATCATCAATTAAAGCAAGCTGATACTTTTTTACCCAGCCTTCAATTACTCTAATTCCTATGTCAGAATTAAAATCAACATTTTCCTTTTTGGCAATCATTCTGGCAAATTTAAAAGGATTGATTTTAAAAAGATCATCCCTATATATAGTGTAATTGAAGTTCTGGTCAAGCACTTCTCCGTTTGAAATATGCAGAGGTGTTATAGTTTTAAAATTAAATTTGTACATATTAAAACCTATCAGGTTAAAGTTACTTTAACGGCACCGTACCCGCGACTTCCAGATCCACCGAGGTAATCATTATTTAATAATTCTATCCCCTGATTTAATACATTTATGATGTTCTCAAGTTCACCATCAAAATAACGTATTAGTACCTCACCAATAAACTTAACTGATGGTGGTACTCTTTCTATTGATCTCAAACCACCATCTTTAGCTGTGCCTTTACTTCTATCAATTACAATTTCTGTTTTAAATTCGGTTGTTACTTCACCGCTTCTGAATTTTTCCTTATCTTTATCAGATAAGCCAAGATCTCTGAATAACAATCTGGTCGGTTTCTGTTCAAATTCTTTAGCATCTTTTTTTGTTTTAAGATACTCGCTTGTTGGCCCAAAGTAGTCATTTATGGTATCACTCTTTTCCGAATAGCCACCTTCTGTTTCGAGTAAACATCTTATTTTCCCTTTTATTGAACTACCTGGAATATAAGGTAATGATGAGATAGGATCTTTAATTACTGATGAATCAACACCACCGATTTGGACAGCGTCATTTCCGGCACCGATGTGAATTCCTGTTAATATCTCTATATCAATTTTTCTGATTTCCTTTTTCATTTTTTCCTCCTTTAACTCTTTGGATAATAAGCAACAAGTGCTTCAAAATGTAGTTTAAATGCGTTTAGATTCTTGATAAACTCTTCACCAGATTTTGATACAATAAGATTAATTCTATCAGATAGAAATTCTTTAAATCGATGAGTGTTTAATCTTTTTGCTGAGTACTCGGCATTTGCTTTTAACATCAATAACTGGATTTTTTTCTCCTTCTCTTCTGCTTTTGTATTATACAATTTGAGAAACGTATCATAAAATTTTCGCAGCTGATTTATATTTAGTTTTTCATTGCGATTATTTTTATCCTTTATCTGTTCTCGAAGATATTCAATTATCTCCTTGATGTTACCCGGACCTGCATCAGTTATTAGATGGGTTAATAACTGACCCTTCTCATCAAAAAAAGATGAAATTGATATTAAGTTCATATTTATTCTCCTTTAGTTTCTAATATTATAAATTACCTGACAAACAAGGGGATAAAGAATCTTTTCAATTTTTTGAGCATCCTTGTTTCCCTCTTTATTTATTGTTAAAACATTCTCAAAAAACTTGATTATGTCTTTATCTTTATCCTTTAATAAACGATTAACTGTATGATTCAGCCGTGCATAAGCTATCAGATAAGTAGCGTCATCGGTTTCTTCATATTTTTTCAGCATTTCTGAAAGTTCAAGCAATTTTCTTATAAGTCCCTTGCTTAATCCACTTTTTTCATCTTTAGCTTTCTCTGTTATTTCGTCAACGAGTTTTCTGAAATACTCAAGCTCGTTGTTTTTAACAAATGAATTAAAAAGAAATGTTCCTGCTTTATCATTATCAGATGTGAATGCAAATGTTTCTAATTTATCATCTGACAGAATTTTACTTTGTTTTTGTTTTGTAAATCTTTTGCATTCTTTTTGGTTTTCTTCGGCAAAATCAGCTACTATTCTAATAGGCGTATGATCTTTAAAATTTGTAATTGAGTGTGAAATGTGTATTTCATCATTTGAACAAGATAATTCTGCAAATTTTTCATTTAATGCTTTTATGAGTTTTAATGAAGAGCTTTGCGGAGTGATTAACATTAAATCATCTCCACCTGCAAAAATGGTATAGACTTTATTTTCATCTTTTTGACTTTCCCAATCTGCAAGGAATCCATTTAGAAAAAAACTGAAATAATATTTAATATGATTGCTTAAAGTTGTTGTTCGTGATATTCCCGTTAAATCATCTTTGTCTGAAGTTAATCCATAAGCCATAATCAGTCCAAGATTATCAATATCTCCTTTGATAAGTGATAAAAACTTTGCCCCATCATTTTGCTCGACTATATCTTCAAATGGCATTATATCATCCTTATCTCCTCGTGAACAATAGTTTGCCACTTCCAGATAATAAGTATTGTGGAACACGTCTTTACCAAGATTTTTCTCTTTCAATTGCTCGGTAAAAGTTGGATTCAACAAAATTTTTATTCTATCCTTAAACTTATCGTCCTTCGTATATTTTTTAATATTCATGATATGACTGGGATCAAATGATAAACCATTTTCGTCTAAAATTGCAATTAAATCATTACCAACTATTTTAGATCCTATTCCGTATTCAATCGCAACTTGCTTATCAACTAGCAATTTTTCGATTCCGTTGTCATTTGGAATTTCAATGAATGCTTTTCGGTCGACTCTAACTGGTTTCTCTGTAACTCTGCATTTGATCGAATCAGTCCCGCTGCCATCATCATCTATATATTCTTCCTCCCATATATAATTTTTACTAAAATCCTTATTCTGATTAAAAAGTCTGTTCTCAAATAAGGTATATCTGTTTCTAATAAGCTTATGAGAAGCTTCTTCTACAACTTGTCCAAAAGTAATAGCTTTATCTTTTTCCATAAGTTTAGAATAATCAAATGTGTGATATGCACAGTTAAAACCTATCTCCATTCTGAAGTTGTCAAACAGATAATTTTCAATTTCCTTTTTTACCTTTTCATACTTTTCACTGAACATAACTGTATCGGGTGCAATTATATAGAACTTTCCGCCTGCGAGCATTATAAGACTAACTTCTGTGAGTCCAAAAGCTTTCAATAATTTGGTTGCAAGGTTTCTTGTTAAGACCTGAACAAATATTGATCGACCCCTTAAAATCCTTGCTGGCTTACGATTTACAACATTAAAAATATAATTCTGAATACCGGGTATGTCGCCAATTACAAGATTTAAATTTTTTGAATCTTTATTTTCATCTTGTGTGAGTTTAATAGCATGTGCCAAACCGGCAACATCTTTCAGATGATTGAAAAGGGAAATATCTGTTTCTGAACTACCTGTGAAATCCGGTATGCACCACATATATTTTTCAAATATTACCAGTAAAAGATTTATTAAACTCTCAAAATCATCTTCACCTTCATATATATCAAGTATATATTCAAGGTCTTCCTTAAAATAATCCCAATCGAATTCTTTGTAAGAATACTCTTTTATTTCTTCTTCAGTAGTCTCTGAAGGTATTATCACATCGAACTGTTCCTTTGTTAGATGACTATGTTTATAATACCTGGGTGTAAAATTACTATCAGATAATAATTTTATTTTACTGAAAAGTGATGAAAGATGTTTATGATTCCATTGATCTTGATAAACTTCAGTTTCTTCCTTATCAACTCTTTCACTTGCGGAGAGATGATCAGCTAATTGAACAACTTTTGTTAGTCCTTGAGCGTTTTTATTATGATGTTCTTCAATGATATTGAGTAGTACTTGTAGATTCTCTTTGTTGATAATTTTAATGAACTTATCAATGTACCTCCCAGATTTCATTAATTCACCGCCTAAAGTTTGATGATATTTTTTATTAGGATTACCGGTACATCTTTGCTCAAACTTCCCAATATCATGGAATAATGCACCAAGTATTAAAGTTTTTTCTTCCTGTGTAATCATATTTATTTTCCGCTTTTAA
>JAFGPR010000239.1 GCA_016936095.1 Ignavibacteriales bacterium
CCGTTTTTCATTGTGTATTCTTCGTTGTTTGGTCTTACCGTTCGCTTAGATTTTTTAATTGCTTCTAAATCAGGGATTTTAATCTCGCAATCGTAGTGACCAGTATTACAAACAATCGCACCATCCTTCATTGATTGGAAATGTTTTTTGGTAATTACATCTTTAACACCGGTGGCAGTAATAAAAATATCACCGACTTTAGCTGCTTCATCCATTTTCATAACTCTGAACCCATCGAGAGTTGCTTTCAATGCAGCGGTTGCTTTTACTTCCGTAACAATAACATTTGCACCTAAACCTGCAGCCCTGATTCCACAACCTTTACCGCAATGTCCGTAACCAGCAACCACGAAATTTTTTCCTGCTAATAAAACTGAAGTTGCTCTTAATATTCCGTCAATTGATGATTGTCCTGTTCCATAAACATTATCAAAATCCCATTTTGTTTCTGCGTCATTAACAGCAACAACAGGGTAAAGCATTTTACCATCTTTAGCCATTGCTCTTAATCTATGAACTCCGGTAGTAGTTTCTTCTGTTCCACCGATAATATTTTTTGCTAATTGAGGGAATTTATTGTGAACCGTAAAAATCAAATCAGCACCATCATCGAGAGTGAGATTAGGTTTCATATCAAGAGTTCTTTCAATGCACCAATAAAAATCTTTCACGTTCATACCATGCCAAGCATAAATTTCAATTCCATTTTGTGCCAATGCAGCCGCAATCTCATCTTGAGTAGAAAGAGGATTGCAACCGCTCCAACTTACCTTAGCACCTGCTTCTTTCAATGTTTCCACCAGTACCGCTGTCTCTTTTGTAACATGAAGACATCCGGCAATTTTATATCCTTTCAATGGTTTTGTTTTTTTGTATTTTTTTCTCAATGCCATAAGAACCGGCATTCTTGATTCAGCCCACTGAATTTTTTTTCTTCCATCTTCAGCAAGTTTTAAATTCTTAACTTTGTAAGCACCTTGTTTAAAATCCATTTTATTCCTTTTGCTTTATTTAAAATATTTTACTAAATCTAATTTTTCCCAAGTGAAATCCTTATCATTTCTTCCGAAATGTCCGTAAGCGACAGTCTTTTGATATATTGGTCTTTTTAATTTTAACCTTTCTATTATCCCTTTTGGGGTTAAATCAATATTTTTCTTGATGATTTTTGCAATTTCCTTGTCAGGGATTTTTCCTGTTCCTTTTGTATCAACAAAAATTGAAACCGGTTCTGCAACCCCAATTGCATAAGCAACTTGGACTAAACACTCTTTAGCCATTTTTGCTGCAACAATATTTTTTGCAATATGTCTTGCAGCATAAGTTGCACTTCTATCCACTTTAGATGGGTCTTTTCCTGAGAAAGCGCCACCACCGTGAGGAGCCCACCCACCGTAAGTATCAACAATAATTTTTCTACCTGTTACGCCACTATCGCCATGAGGGCCACCAATTTCAAACATACCAGTTGGATTAACATGTAATTTTGTTTTCTTATCTAAATACTTTTTAGGAATTACAGCGTTAACAACATATTTTAAAACATCTTCTTTAATTTTTTCCTGTTTTACATTTCCATCATGTTGAGTCGAGACAACGATAGTATCAACTCTTATTGGCTTGTGATTTTCATCATATTCAATTGTTACTTGACTTTTGGCATCAGGACGAAGATAGGGCATCAATTTAATATTTTTCTTTCTTATATCCGCTAATTTTTTTACAAGTTTATGAGCAAAGACAATTGGCATAGGCATTAATTCAGGTGTCTGGTTGCAAGCATATCCAAACATAAGTCCTTGATCACCAGCCCCCCCCTTATCAACGCCCATTGCTATATTTAATGATTGTGAATGAATTGCATTAATGACAGCACAAGATTCAGAATCAAATTTATATTCTGCTTTTGTATAACCAATATCTTTAATTGTCTTTCGAACGACTTCTTGGATATCAATATATGCGGATGTAGTAACTTCTCCTGCGACTACAACTAAGCCGGTGGTAACTAATGTTTCCACAGCCACACGACTGTTTGGGTCTTTTTTTAATAGTGCGTCTAATACCCCATCAGAAATAGCATCGCATACTTTATCAGGATGCCCTTCAGAAACAGATTCGGATGTAAAAAAATATGACATTTATACCTCTTTTATTATTTAATATAATTCAATTTCAGACGAATCGCCTGTATTTAGTTTTTTATAATTTCCTTTAACAACGGCATTGTTTCCAATTATTGAATTCTCGAGCATAGTCCTTTTTACTACTGCTCCTGCATTTATTATTGAATTTTTTATAACAGAATCTTCTATTACACAATTCTCGGCAATCGTGGTAAATGGTCCGATTACGGAATTGGATACTTGTGCACTATTGGCAATAAAAATTGGATCAATTGCAATAACCGATTCAATTTTTCTGTTTGTACCATAATGAGAAAGTAGAAATTGATTTGTTGAAAGAAGTGTTTCGGGCTTTCCACAGTCGAACCAGCCATCTACATTGAAAGTAGTTATCGCTTCACCTTTATCTATCATAATCTGTAGTGCATCGGTCAGTTGGAGCTCGCCTTTTGTCCTAATATCTTTTTCAACCAAATTATTCAAGCATTCAATTAACAAATTTTTATTTGCAATATAATATAATCCTACCAAAGCTAATTTTGAAATTGGTGTTTTTGGTTTCTCAACCAATTTCCAAATCTTTCCATTTTCTAAAACAGCTACGCCAAACCTGCTCGGATCTTCAACAGTTTTAACACCAAGTGCAGTTTGTTTTTTCTTGAATACATCTTTCAGATTAACATCGAAAATTGTATCGCCGAGAATAATGAAAATTTCATCTTCGTCAAATGTTGGGATTGCTGTATAAATAGCATGACCTAATCCAAGCATTTCTTTCTGTTCTACATAATCTGCCTTTAAATCAGGATAATTTTTTCTAATAAATTCTTCTATTTGCTCTCCCAGATGTCCAATTACAAATGTTGCTTTGTGAATATTTTCGCTTAAAAGTTTTTCAACAATATGTCCAATAATAGGTTTTCCGCCCACATTTAATAGGACTTTGGGAGCTGAATATGTGTGAGGTTTTAGCCTTGTCCCGAATCCAGCAACAGGTATAATTGCCCGCATAATTACCTTTATCTTAAATTTTAACTTGCAAACTTAAATAATTACAATACTATTTACAATGAAAAAAGAAATCAAAGCATAAAACGTCTAATTTCACATTGAAATACAATAAATATTTTACAAAATATTTATTGACATCTAAGGATTACTTTTTATTACTTTATTCAATTAGTTTTTTTTATGTTTGCAATTC